>NZ_QHKO01000003.1:372844-553614 GCF_003260125.1 Lujinxingia litoralis | reverse complement strand
CTGTGAGGGGCTGGCCTTCCCCGAAGGTGAGGCCGAGGTGGTCATCACGCTCAACGCCTGCGCCGGCGAGCTGGAGCCGGAGCATTGTTTGCCGGAGCAGGTTTATACGTTCACGTATGAAACCCCGACCTGGACGCAGGTGGCCACCGGCGCCGAGCACTCCTGCGGCATCCTCGACGACGGCACGTTGTGGTGTTGGGGTAATAACGGCAGCGGTCGCCTGGGCGACGGCTCCACAACCCAGCGCAGCCAGCCCACGCGAGTGGCTGGTGATGGCGTGTGGGCTCAGGTGAGCGCGGGTGGGCAGCATACCTGTGGGATTAAAGAGGATGGGAGTTTGTGGTGTTGGGGGCGCAACAATGAGAAACAGGTCGATCCAACATCTGGCAGCGCCCTCAACTACGCCAACCCGCATCAAGTCGGCACTGATGCCAACTGGGTTTCAGTAGCGGCTGGCGCCGAACATACCTGCGCACTGACCGATGGAAACACCCTCTATTGTTGGGGTGAAAACAGCGACCAACAACTCGGCACCGGCACCCCCGTCGACGACCGCACTCGCGTGGAAATCACCAGCGGCGGCACCACCATCGACACCTTCGTGGCCGTCGCCGCCGGCGATGCGCATACCTGCGCGGTGACGGCTCAGGGGGCGAATGGGTGGTGTTGGGGCGATCCCACGGATGGGCAGTTGGATGGGGAGCCGACGGGGGATAGTGCCCCCAGGGCTGTCGGCAGTCCAGTTTCCCGCATTGGTTCTAGCACCGATTTTATCGCGACGGGTGGAACCCATTCTTGTGCGATTGTTTCCGGTAGCTTTAATCCGGGAACTTACTGCTGGGGAAGTGGTACAAATGGTGGTTCGGGACAAGTGGGACACAGCAGCCCTCCATTAGTTCGCGAAATACTGAATGTATCCAACATAAACGATATCACCACTGGCGCTGAACACACCTGCGCAATCGCCGATGAAACTGCATATTGCTGGGGACGTGCGAGTGAAGGACGCCTCGGTCACAGCCAAAGCACAAACACCACACCCACCGAAGTCAGTGGTGAATTGATTGGCTGGTCTGGCATCGCTGCCGGTAGTGAGCACTCCTGCGGTATTGCTGATGACACCATGTACTGCTGGGGGCGAAACAACATTGGGCAGCTGGGCAACCCCGCCGCCGGCGGTGCCACCCCCACCCCCGTCGCCTGGCCTTACACGCCATAAACTCGGGCTTCGGTAACACGTCCGATCATTAAAACACCCCACCCCCGGCAAACGCTGGAGGTGGGGTGTTTTGCGTCGGGCTCGTACTCGTACTCGGGCTCGACCTCGACCTCGTACTCGAACTCGACCTCGACCTCGAACTCGTACTCGTACTCGGGCTCGACCTCGACCTCGAACTCGTGCTCGTACTCGTACTCGGGCTCGACCTCGACCTCGACCTCGACCTCGTGCTCGTGCTCGTACTCGACCTCGACCTCGTACTCGACCTCGTGCTCGTGCTCGTGCTCGGGGCAATTTGCTCTATCATGAAACCACCCCACCCCCCGGCAAACGCTGGCGGTGGGGTGGTTTCATGATGGGCTTGCCCCGCAGCGGCCATCCGGGCTAAGTCTGGGGCTCTTCATATCAACCTGACACAGCACCGGGAGGGCCCTGCCATGTCGTACTTTCGTGTGGTCTTTATTGCACTCACCTTACTCGCCGTGGGCTGCGGCGGCGACGGCGTCGCGACGCCCAAAGACACCGACATCACCCCCGACGCCGACGCTGATCCCGATACCGACACCGACCTCCCCCCCGAACTCACCCTGGAGATCTCTGGCGAGGAGGGGCCTTTCATTCTCGATCCCGACACCGGGAGCGTGACGTTTGGCGTCGAATGCGCCCCCCAGGGCTGCACCCTGGATGCCTGCACCCTGAGCTTTGAAGGCGGCGAGGTAGTGACGCCTGTTGAGTGCGCCGAGTCGATCGAGCTCACCACCAACGAGCTCAACGCCGAGGGCAGCTGGACGCTCACCGTCAACACCTCCCTCGACGAGCAAAGCACGAGCGCCTCAAAAACCTTCGATGTGCGCTACGCCTTTGATGCCGAGCTGCAGGGGTTTGCGACGGGCGATCATACCTTTAGTCACCCGCCCGAGCTTGAGAGTTTTTGCACCCGCGAGGACTGCACGATCACGACCTCCACGACCTGCACCGACGGCGGGGGCGACACGCTGGAGTGTGAGGGGCTGGCCTTCCCGGCGGGCGTGGCCGAGGTGGTCATCACAGTCAACGCCTGCGCTACCGGTCTGGAGCCGGAGCATTGTTTGCCGGAGCAGGTTTATACGTTCACGTATGAAGCCCCGACCTGGACGCAGGTGGCCACCGGCGCCGAGCACTCCTGCGGCATCCTCGACGACGGCACGTTGTGGTGTTGGGGTAATAACGGCAGCGGTCGCCTGGGCGACGGCTCCACAACCCAGCGCAGCCAGCCCACGCGAGTGGCCGGTGATGGCGTGTGGACTCAGGTGAGCGCGGGTGGGCAGCATACCTGTGGAGTTAAGGAGGATGGGAGTTTGTGGTGTTGGGGACGCAACAATGAGAAACAGATCGATCCAACATCTGGCAGCACCCTCAACTATGTTAACCCGCATCAAATCGGCACTGATACCGACTGGGTTTCAGTAGCAGCTGGCACCGAGCATACCTGCGCACTGACCGGTGCAAATGCACTTTATTGTTGGGGCGAAAACAGCGACCAACAACTCGGCACCGACACCCCCGCCGCCAACCAACGTCACAGGGTCATCATCAACCCCGATGACCCGACGCCGATCGACACCTTCGTGGCGGTCGCCGCCGGCGATGCGCATACGTGTGCGGTGACGGCTCAGGGGGCGAATGGGTGGTGTTGGGGGAATCCGGCGAATGGGCGGTTGGATGGGGTTTTGGGGGCGAGCTCAGGGCCTGTAAAAGTTCAGGGGGCGCCAGGGGCGCCGAGCTCAACCACGTTGATTATTGCGGCAGGCGGATCGCATTCCTGTGCAGTGGTGGATGTTGGCTCTGAAAACCGAACTTACTGCTGGGGCAATGGTGACTCGGGCCAAAACGGCCACAGTTCTGCGCCTGATGTAGCCCAGGTGAGCGGTTTTAGCTTCTCTCAGATCACCGCTGGCACCGAGCACACCTGCGCCATCGCCGCGAACGAGGCCTATTGTTGGGGGCGTGCTGACAATGGTCGGCTGGGCTTCAACCTGACCTTCCCACCAGATGCCACATCCACCGCCGACCCCACGCTCATCACCGCACCGCGGGAAGACTGGACCGCCATCGCCGCTGGCCGTGAGCATACCTGCGGCATCGCCGGCGGTATCATGCGCTGCTGGGGCCTGAACATCTCCGGGCAGCTGGGCGACCCGGCTGTGGCCAACCAGACCTCCACCCCCACCCCCGTCGCCTGGCCTTACACGCCATAAACTCGGGCTTCGGGAACGCGTCCCATCTAAAAACACCCCACCCCCGGCAAACGCTGGAGGTGGGGTGTTTTGCGTCGTGCTCGGACTCGACCTCGTACTCGACCTCGACCTCGACCTCGACCTCGACCTCGACCTCGACCTCGTACTCGTACTCGACCTCGTGCTCGTGCTCGGGCTCGGGCTCGGACTCGACCTCGACCTCGACCTCGACCTCGTACTCGACCTCGAACTCGGGCTCGACCTCGACCTCGACCTCGAACCCGCCGACCCGAGCGTATCCAGGGCGAAATCCAGCAAGGAGGCAGGGATGAAGCTGTAGCAGCGCTACCGCGAATCCCTGACGACGCCGCTGGTTTCGTCCTGGGGCGCTCGGTGCCTGTGCGCCCGGCGGTGAATGGAAATTCATGGGTCGTCCTGCACGGGCCGAGGGGTTCGGCTTGAGCGCGCGGTCGGGGCGGCACAAACCTGTTTGAAGAGAGAGGTTTGTGATGAAGGGAGTCGTGTCGAGTGATGTGAATTTTCGTCGGATGGGCGCCGGGCGCCATGTCTTCGGGCTGGAGCAGGTGGCCGAGCGGGTGGCCGGGTGCCAGGGCCTGAGCCAGGGGCAGAAGGACGCGCTTCGCGCCCAGATCGAGCGCGCGCTCAAGCTGGGGCGCGGGGCGCTGGCCGCCGAGCTGGCGTACAACCAGCATAAAGAGGGCGTCTCGCAGGCCCGCGGCGAGGCGGTGGTGATCGATCGGGAGCTCGATGTGATGATCACCGACCTGCGTGATTTTGTGGCGATTCGCTCGCGGAGCGCGAGCTCGGAGGTGAGTGAGGCGGCGGCGCGGATCGAGCAAACGCTCTTTCGGCGCGGGGTAGCTGACGTGATTCGGTTGAGCTTCGAGGATCAGCTGGGCGTGATGGAGGCCATGATCGCCGAGTTCGGCGGAGCGTTGCGGGATGACGTGGCGCGGGTGGGGCTGGAGGGTGATGTCGCGCGTTTCCGCGGGCGAGTGGCGGATTTTGCGGAGGAGCTGCGTCGCCAGAAGACCGAGCGCACGACCTGGGATCAGGTCATGGCCCGGCGCGAGGAGCTGCATGAGGCCACGTGTCTTGTGGCGATCATGGTGCTGGCGAACTTTGTGGATCTGGACGACGTGGCGGCGATGGAGACGCGGGAGCATATTCTGGCGCCGCTGCGCGAGCAGCAGGCCCGGGTGCTCGACGCCCAACGTCGTCGTCGTGCCATCGGCGATGTGAACCCGGAGACGGGTGAAGAGCAGGACGCTGGCGAGCTCTCGACGGAGGAGGCCGATGCGCCGCCGCCTGTTGTGGCATAAGGGCAAACATGCGTAAGCGAGTGAACGCATAAATGCCTGCACGAACGAATAGCCCCTCGCCGCTGTGCGGGGGGCTTTTTTGTGCGCGGGCTCGGAGGTGGCTCGACCTCGCAGGGGGGTGAACCCCCTCCGGCGACAGAGGCTCTCTGGTCCTGGAGGCTTACTAAGGCTCCGATGCCAGAGGGCCTCTGGTCCCGGAGGCTTAATAAGGCTCCGATGCCAGAGGGTGTCTGGCAGAGGAGGGGGTTGGACCCCCTGTCGGGCCAGAGGGTGTCTGGCAGGGGAGGGGGGCGGACCGCCCGGGGGGCAGGGGCGGTCTGGGTCGGAAGGCTCGGCGAAGCTCGGGCGGGGCGAAGCGTGTGGGTGGGGAGGGCTGGTGGGGCTCGGGCTCGGGCTCAACCCGAGCGCACTCAGGGCGCTCCCCCCTCCCCCCCTCCCTTTGCCCCCCCGAGCCCCCCGGTAGACTCGCCGGGGCGTAAGGGCTAGAGTTCGAGGCATTGATTCGACGAACGCCTGTTCTATGCCCTGGGAGGGACCTGCCATGAATCGTCTCTGGATTGCTCCATTTGCGCGCCGACGCCGCGTTGCCGGCTGCGGTGATGGTGTTAATGCGTGCGCAGACACGTCGTGCGTGCAGCGCCTTCTTGATGACCTCTTCCCCGGGTGATAAGCGATGATTGCCATGACTCTCTTTGCTCCTCGACATCGCCTTCTGGCCCTGCTGCTGACCACCAGCCTGCTCTTCGCTCCGACGGCAGCCTTTGCTCAGGACGATGCCCACGAGCGCGCCACCGCCTTCTATCAGGAGGCCAGCGAGGCCTACAGCCAGGGGCGTTTCGGCCGCGCCGTCGACCTTTTGGAGCAGGCCTTTGCCCACGATCCGAACCTTATCTACCGCTACAACCAGATCCTGGCCTACCAGGGGATGGGTAAGCTCGATGAGGCGCTGCGCATGCTCGACATCTACGCCGAAACGATGGCGCAGGACGGGCGTTTTGAGGACCTGCCCGAGCTGCGCGGGCAGCTCGAAGCGGCCATCGCCGAGCGCGACGCTGCCCCCGAAGCCACCCCGGCCCCGGCCCCGGCGCCGCTGGCGGCCCCTCCCGAGGCTGCCGAGCCCGCATCCAACGTGATGGCCTGGTCGCTGGTCGGCGCCGGCGGCGTGGCGCTGGCGGCGAGTGCGCTCTTTGGCAGCGGTCTGCTGATCGACGACACCCTGGAGCGACTCGAAGTGAGCCGCACCGAAGGCACCGCACACCCGGTGTACGCCGGCGCGCAAAGCCGCAACGATGATGTAAGCCAGCTTCGTACCCACCAGACCCTGACCGTGGCCTTTCTGGCCGGCGGCGTGGCACTGGGCGCCGCCGGCGCCACGATGCTCTTCTTGAACCCACGCGCCTCAGAGCCCGACGCCGGAGCACTGCACATCGCCCCGATGTTCACCGGCCGGAGCGCCGGCGCGATACTCGGGGGGCGCTTCTAACGCGCACGACTGATGGTCTCTCCTCCTGATGCGCTCGAGCTCCTGGGTCAGGTGCTCTCGGAGCGCTGCTTCTCCCCCACGGCGGACACCTTCGCCGAGGCCTTTGTGCAAGCGCTCTCCGAGCAGAAAAGCGCCTACGAGCGCCTGATTCTGCCGGTTTTGGGGCTGGCCGAGCAGCGCATCTTCCCCGCCCGCTCGCTGGCCCGGGGCTCCCAGCGCCTGGAGACGCCCGAGCAAGAGGTCTGGCTCTTTGATCGGGAGCGTCGGGCCACCTGGCTTGATGCGGCCATGCTCTTCCCCTTTGAGAACGTCGACGACTGGCTCATCCTCTTCCGCCCGGACGACTTCTCGGCGGCCACCAGCCGCACGCTCCAGCCCCTGCTGGTCCCCCGACTGCGCCACACGCTGACCTCACTGCCCTGGTCGATCGTGGACTACGGCGGCGAAGACGACGGGCGCATGGACCACGAGGAGTTCGTCAACCACATCGGTCAGGGGCGTTGGCTGCGCATCGATCACGACGCCACCCAGGGCATCTTCGGGGTGCAATCCTGGGTGGGCCAGCGCCAGCAACGCGCCTGGCGCGCGCGCATCGACGATTACTTCCGCGTCGATCTCGACCTGCAGGCCGAGGAGCCGCCGGGCAGCCCGATGACCCTGCCCGAGGACTGGCGCCTGCCGGCGCCCGGGGACCGCGCCGGGCTCCTGGCCGCGGAGCTGCTCGACGACGTCTACGCCAACCTGCGTCGCCACGTGCTCGCTCGCCATGGGCTCGACACCGAGCGCCTGGGCCCCCTGGTGCTCTGGCGCGACTGGCCCGACGAGCTCTTTGAGTTCGATGAGCGCGAAGACCCTCTCCACCTCAACCTGAGCCTGGCCATGGCCGAGCATCTGGCGCTGGAGCCCTCTCCGATCGAAGACGTGCTCACCCGCTGGCTCGGCGTCTGCGTCGCTCAGAGCGCCCGCGCGCTCCCCTTCTTTGGCGACCTGCTCACCGTGCGCTTGCCCACCACCCGGCTCAACCTGCGCGACGCCCACGACCGGCCTACGCCCTGCGCGTTGGCCGGCGAGGAAGTGGTCGCCGCCATCGTGCGTTGACTCAGGGCGCTTTACACCCACCTTTGATCACGTTTAGAACCTGCGCCTGTGCGGCCCCTCGATCCCGGTTGACTCGCCCAGGGGCCTTTGCCTGACATATGACTCGGAGACCCTGTATGACCTCGCTTACCGAACGCCTCTCCCAGGTTGACCGCCAGAAAGTGATCAACGACACCGCGGCACTGATTGAGCGCGAGGTTGCCGCCAAGTCCGGCATCTCGGGCATGGCGATTAAAGGCGGCTACAAGGTCGTCAAGAAGGTCAAGCCCAACATGATCGAAGAGGCCATCGACAACCTCCTCGATTCCTTCACCGGCGCGCTCAACCCGCTCTACCAGGACTACGTGGAGAACGCCGCGCTTTCCACCTTTGAAGCCTACCTCAAGCAGCACGAAGATCGCGCCGCCAACGATCTCTTGAGCATCACCGATGCCCGCGCCGAGCGCGCCGACAACAAGCTGCTGAAGTCGACCTACGGCAAGCTGCGCGGCCAGGCCGAGAAGCACGTCAAAGAAGCGCTCCCCGAGGTCGGCCGCCTCATCGATCGTTACGCCCCGAAAGACGCCTGATTCTGGACTGGCATGGCCACCCGCATCTCACCCGCCTTCATTTTACGCACCGTCGACTACGGGGAGCGCGACGTGATCGTCACGCTGCTGGGGCGAGATGCCGGGCGCTTCTCGGCGATCGCGCGCAGCGCCCGCACCAGCCGCAAGCGCTTTGGCGGAGCGCTTCAGCCGCTGCGTCTGGTGGAGGCCGTCTACACCTCACCGGTCCGCGGCGACCTGGCCACGCTCCAGGAGCTGGAGGTCAGCGAGGACTATCCGGGCCTGGAAGAGCGCTTGGAAACCCTGAGCGCGGCGAGCTACGCCACCGAGCTCGTCCGGGAGACCTGGCGGGAGGGTGAAGATGCTCGCGCGATGTTTGAACTTTTGCGCCAGCTCTTCACCTTCCTTCCCCGCTGCGACGATGATGTCGCCATCCTGAGCCTCGTGCATCATTTTGAGTTGCGCCTGCTCAGCCTGTACGGGCTGGCCCCCTCGATCGCCGGCTGCGCGCGCTGTGGCACGGCGGCTCAAGAGCTCGACCGGGCGCGTTTTGCCCGCAGTGGCGAGGGTCTGCTCTGCGAGCCCTGCCGCCACCCTGGCGAGGCGGTGGGTGTGGTTCATCCCTCCACCTTAGAACTTTTATTGCACTTTGAAGATCCCGCACACGCGCCGCCCACTCCCCTGCCGGGAGAGGCCCTTGCACAGGCGGAGCGGGTCATTGATACTTCGATTGACTCGCTGGTCACTCGCCAATTAAGCGCTCGAGCGATGTTTCGTTCCCTCCTTCGCATCTAAGAGAAACATCCATCATTTCGGGCACCTGCGCATCTTCTCCTATCTCTTCCCCGACATCCCCACGAGATCATCGCGATGGAAAACCACCCTAACGACCGCCAACCTGTAGAGATCCTCTGGATCAATGCGCTTTTTCTGATCGGCACGCCTCTACTGGCAGCGATCCTGGCCCCGCTCTACATCAGCGCCAACGGGGTGCACTGGAGCGAGCCGGTCGCGATGTTTGCGCTGTGGATTCTCAGCGGCCTGGGCATCACCGCCGGCTACCACCGCATGTTTTCCCACCGCGCCTGGTGGGCGGCCAAGCCGGTGCGCGTGGCTCTGCTCATCTTCGGAGCGGCCGCCTGGCAAAACAGCGTCATCGCCTGGTCGGCCGGCCACCGCTACCACCACCGCGATGTCGACACCGACGACGACCCCTACACCATCACCCGCGGCTTCTGGTACGCGCACATGCTCTGGGTGATCATCAAGGGCAACCGTCACGACGATTTTGATAACGTCCCCGACCTCTGGAAGGACCCGCTCTGCGCCTGGCAGCATAAGCACTACAACGCCATCAGCATCGCCTTTAACCTGGGCGTTCCCCTGCTGCTGGGCGTGCTCACCGGCAACATCCTGGGCATGCTCCTGTGGGCCGGGCTGCTGCGCATTGTCTTTGTGCACCACGCCACCTTCTTCATTAACTCGCTGGCCCATATGTGGGGCTCGCGCCCCTGGACCCAGGAGCATAGCGCGCGGGACAACGCCGTGTTGGCCTTCTTTACCTTTGGCGAGGGCTACCACAACTTTCACCACACCTTCCCGGGCGACTACCGCAACGGGGTGCGCTGGTGGCAGTTCGACCCGACCAAATGGCTGATCTGGACGCTGGATCGGGTGGGCCTGGCGACCAACCTTAAGCGCAGCTCCTTTGATCGCCGTCTGCGCCGCCGCTGGAGTCACCTCCACGAGCGTTATCAGGAGCAGCGCGTCCACTGGGAGGAGCAGCTCCAGGCGCAGTTCGACGAGGCCTGCGCGCGCTTTGAGTCGGCGCTGGACGAGGCCCGCGCGCTGCACCGCGACCTAAGCCGCCGTGCCGAAGAGCTGCACACTGAGGCGGCCCGCGAGCTTCGCCTGGCGCGACGAGAGGCGGAGCGCCGGGTGTTGGCGGAGTTCCGCGAGTTTAAGCGTATGCTCAACGAGAGCTCGCAGCTGGCGCCGACCATCGCCTGAGCCCGACCCTTTCTACCCGCATCATGCAAGGCCCCGTCTCACCCCGGTGAGCGGGGCCTTTTGCCTTCTTGTCTGCGCGAGCCACCGGGCATCACCTTTTGCCCGTTCGCCAGAATTCGGGTACACCTGCGGCCGCTATCGCTGACGCTGGCCACTCCCTGGAGGCTCTATGATCTGGCAACCCCGCACCCTGACCGCCGCGCTCGCTTCGCTCGCGCTCGTGGCCTGTTCCACCGGCCCGGCCACCCCTGACGCCCCGCCGATCGAAGAACCATCGGCCGCGCAGTTTGCCGAGCCGGTCAACCTGCGCATCATCGCGTTCAACGACTTTCACGGCGCTCTGGAGGGGCCCTCGGGCAAGGTCCGGGTCGATGGCGAGTCGGTGGAGACCGGCGGCGCGGCGTATCTGGCGGCGCATATCGCTGCGGAGCGTCAGGCCGCCGACCATGCCCTGGTGCTGGCCGCCGGCGATCTCATCGGTGCCTCCCCGCTGATCTCGGCGCTCCTGCACGACGAGCCGACCATCGAGGTGATGAACGCCCTGGGGCTGGACGCCTCGGCGGTGGGTAACCACGAGTTCGACGAGGGCTACCAGGAGCTCCTTCGCATCAACGAGGGCGGCTGCCATCCCACCGCCGGATGCCGCGAGGGCTACACCTACCAGGGCCCGGAGTTCTCGTACCTGGCGGCCAACGTGCATATCACCGGCGAAGAAGACTCCCTGCTTCCGCCCTACATCATCCGGGATTTCGACGGCGTGAAGGTCGCCATCATCGGCATGACCCTGGAAGACACGCCCTCGGCCGTGGTGCCCACCGCCGTGGAGGGGCTCTCGTTTGGTGACGAGGTCGAGACGGTCAACGCGCTGCTCCCCGAGCTCGAAGCCGCCGGGGTGGCCACCGCCATCGTGCTCTTGCATGAGGGGGGCTCGGTCACCGGCGACTCTGACGACATCAGCGCGTGCGACGAGGTCGAAGGCCCGATCATCCCGATCGCCGAGGCGATGCCCCCGCTGGTCTCGGTGATCCTCACCGGCCACACCCACGAGGCCTACCTCTGTGAGTTCGGCGGCAAACTGGTCACCGGCGCCAAGTCGTTTGGGCGCGTGATCACCGCCATCGACATGACCATCGACCGCCAGACCGGCGAAGTCCTCTCGCGCAGCGCGCGCCAGCGCGCGGTCACCCGCGACGTGGAACCCGCCGCCGAGGTTGCCTCGATCATCGAGGACTACGCGGCCATCGCCAACCCGCTGGCCGAGCGCACCGTCGGGCAGCTCACCTCCGAGTTCAGCCGCGAGCGCGACGCCTCTGGCCAGTCTCCCCTGGGCATGGTCATCGCCGATGCCCAGCTGGCCGCGACCGCCAGCGCCGAGGTCGGCAATGCTCAGATTGCCTTCATTAACCCGGGCGGCATCCGCGCCTCGCTTGCACCGGACGCCGAGGGCAACATCAGCTTCGCCGCTCTGCACACCGCGCAGCCCTTTGGCAACACGCTGGTGACCATGACGCTGACCGGGAGCCAGCTCCACGAGCTTCTGGAGCAGCAGTGGATCAACCCGGATCGCACCCACATGCTGGGCGTCTCCCGGGGCTTTAGCTACACCTGGGACGCCAGCGCCCCGCGCGGCGAACGCGTAGACCCGGCCAGCATCACCCTCCACGGTGAGCCCCTGAAGATGGATGAAAACTACCGGGTGACGGTCAACAACTTCCTGAGCACCGGCGGCGACGGCTTTGCCGTGCTGCCCCGGGGCACCGAGCGGGTGGTGGGCCCCATCGACCTCGACGCGCTGGTGACCTACGTCGAGACTTCCGGGCCGCTTTCGGCTCCGGAGGAGACGCGCGTGACGGTGGTTGGCGGCGCCAACTAAGTCATCCCCTTATTCAGACCGCACCTAACAATGGCGAGCCTTCGGGCTCGCCATTGTTAGGTGCGCGCTCCGCTCGCCCGAGCGCTGCTCGCTATGTTCACCACCGCTTGCGCCGGCGACGCACGCGCTGGGCACCGGGCTCGCCACTACTCCCCGGGCCCATCTTCGGACTCCTCTCCCTGCACCCAGCGCAGGAAAAAGTCCTCCAGGCGGCGCTCCTCGACGCCCCGCAGGGTTCGAAGCTGCAGAAGCGTCTCGTGGTCTCCGCCCTCGGCCACAAACACCCGCATATTGGGAGGGCCCTCCTGATAGCGGAGCACCAGCGCCTCCAGCAGGGTGTTGAAGGTGGCCGGCGACGCACCGAAGTAGGTGGAAATCACCGCGTCATGGGAGAAGACCGAGAGCGCGAAGCGGGACCCGGGGTAGGTCTCGGCCAGACGCGTGGGGATGAGCTGGCTGTTTTCCAGGCAGCCCTGGCATTGAGCAGGGAGGGTCATCGCCCAGCTCGCGCGCCAGCTTGCCCAGCGTTCCTCCTCCAGGGTGAGCCACGGCGAAGCGTCGGCAAAGGCGTGAACCTCGGCGTGGGGGAAGGCCTCTTTGAAGAGCTCAAAGTTCAGCGTCACGGCGTAGCCCCCGGCGCTCACCCCCATCAACCAGACCCGCTCCACGTGGGGAAAAAACGTGCGGGCGCGCTCCACAAAGAGCTCGACGTTACGGCGCCCCTGATGGTGCACCGGCCCCTCCAGCCCCAGCCCGGGATAGGTGATGGTGTTGGCCCCCGCGTGCAGATCGCCGGTGCAGTAGGGCACGAAGAGAAAGTGCGCGTCTCGCAGCGGGTTTGTCCCCTCCTCGCGGCTTAAGAGCCCGGCTTTCTCCAGGGGATACACCTCTCTGGCGAGCTGTTCGTGGGAGTAGCGCCGGTCGGTATTGGCGGCGGTCTCCAGGATGCCGCAACTCAACGCATCCCAGCACGCGCCTCCCCCGTTGAAGTAGACCACCAGGTCGCCCTGCTGCCCACCGGCGCTAAAACCAGCCCCCACCGCGCTGCCATTGGCACAACGCGCGCCCTCGACCTCCACATAGGTCCAGCGCCCCGGGACCAGCCCGGCCTCCGGGCGCCAGAGCTCGACCTCGACCTGCGGGTTGTTGCTGCGCCGCAGCCCCGGGGGCAGCACACAGCCCCCCAGCGCAATCAGGATCAGGAGCGCCCCCCACCACCGCCCCCGCATCGCTTGACTCCCCTTCATGCCCCCCCCTTTGTCGGTGGACCGGCCCCCACCGGCACACTCGCCGCTGTGTCGCCCCGCCATGGTCTCAGGCGCGCTCAAAACCCCCAGGCCAGCTCCACGGTGGGCGCGATGTTCGTCATCGTGCCAAAGGGATAGCCCGCGTAACTGAAGCGATAGCCGGCCTGCGCCATAAAGCGCTCGCTGGTCGTCAGCCGCAGCCCCGCGCCCTGCTCCACGGCAAAGGCCCCCTCAATGCCCGGGTAGACAAACGCGCGCACATCGGCCTGATACCCCAGCTTCTTGTAGATCGGCCCCTGTGCCTGAACCTGCGCGATGCCGGTCGCCCATCCAAAGGCCGCGGCGGTCCGCGGGTACACAAAAGGAAGGTCGATCGACACCATCTCCGAGGCTCCGACGCGCGGCAGAACCTGCACGCCCAGCCCGTACGTCAAAAGGTGCTCCCCATACGCACGGGTGGCCAGCAGCTCCGCCTGTAAAGACACCAGATGAGGCACCGCGCGGTCGGAGGGCAGGATGCCGCCGATGCCCTCGCGGGAAAGCAGACGCAGCAGCGGCGTCGGGTAGGTCAGCTGGGCTTTGCTCGCCAGGTGCCAGCGCCCCCGCTGCCCCAGATTAAATTTCGCCTGCAGGTTCGGCGCCACAAAGAACCACAGCGGGTGCGTGGCCAGCTCCACCTTCTCGATGAGCCCGTAGCGCAGGGGCCCGAAGAGTCCCAGCTCCCAGCGTCCCTCCTCCACCAACAGGGCCGTGCCCCCGACAAAGGTCGTCGGCGCCGAAGGGGCCGCCGCCGGCGCCGGCGTGGCCGCCTGTGCCGAAACCTCGCCAGGGCCCCCCTCCTCCTGAGCCCACACCTGCAGCGGCGCCACCAGCAGGAGCAACGCCACCACCATCGTCCAGCGCATCCCTCTCATGGCGCCTCCAGCGCAAAGCGCACCGTAATCGGGGCGTGATCCGAGAGTTCCATCGTGTCGACACCGCCACTGGCGGCATCCTGGTGGGTCAGCCCGGAGCCGGCCACAAAGGTGCCATTGGTGAAGAGGTAGTCGAGCTTGCGGTTCCAGAAAGTGCCCCCCTGGGTGGAGTGCGTGAAGTAGGGGGCGTTATCGGCCTGGTAATCCGCCAGCGCGATCGCCGGGGTGTAGGCCGCGTAGAGTTCGCTGAGCGCGTCGGTCTCCTGGCGAAAATCATCGGCCTGGAAGTCTTCCGAGACGCAGATCGAGTCGGGGAAATCGTTCTGTTTCACCGACCCCGGCGGAAGCGTATTCAGGTCTCCCCCGGCCACAAACACCCCGCCGGCGCGGTCGATGCGGTCGAGCTCGTCTTTAAAGAGGTCGATCTGCACCTCTTTGGTCCCGTCCTGAGCGAAGGCGTCGGTATGCACGTTGAGCACGTGCAGATCGCCGTAATCGGGCACCTCCACCACCGAGGTCAAGATGTGCCGCTTGAGATAGAAGTAATTGGTCAGCGCGTCGTTGGTGCTGATCTGCGGCATCGCGATGCGCTGGGCATCACGTATGGGGTATTTCGAAAGGATGGCATTGCCCATATTCACCCGACCGATCCCGTCGGTCGGCACGTGATGAGCCCGCCACTGCGAGGCGAAGACCGCGTAATTGAGATCGCTATGATCGAGGAGCCACTGCACCTGGTCGATGTAGGCCACGCGTTTGGAGTCGATATCGATCTCCTGGACCAGCAGAATATCCGGGTCGACCTGACGAATCTTCATCGCCAGCCCCTCCAGATTTTCGAGCACCTCCTCCTCGTCCATGATCACGCGTTCGCCATGGCAGTCGAACCAGAAGTCGATGCGAGCGCCGCCAAACTTGACGTTCCAGTCCATCACCACCAGCTCGGGGCCCCGCTCGCCAGGGGCCACCAGCTCGGCGGCCTCGTAGTAGCGCGCGTCTTCCACATCGTCGAAGGTTGCGTTGAAGGGGTCGCACCCCCAGAGCGCACTGGCCAGCACCTGCATCAACGCCACTTGCATCATCCACCTCACCGGGCGCCCGGGGCCTCGGCCCAAGGGCCGCGGCCAGTGCGCGCGTTGCGTCATTTTATCCATGGTTTGTCCGTTATGGGCGTTGCGCTCCCGCCACTTGTTCGGGGCGGGGTTCGATCTGCGTGATGTCTCATCCCTCCGAAAGCTAACGGCTTTCACGTGGGCTGCATAGCCCGAACCCCCACAGCGCGCCCTCCTCACCCCCGAAGAAGGCTCCCCACTTCAAGTCGCCGCCCCCCTTGCGCCTGGGAAAGGCTTCCCGCGCGAATATTGACCTCTTTTTCGCCTGGGAAGTGCTTCCGGCGCGAATATTGACCTCTTTTTCGCCTGGGAAGTGCTTCCGGCGCGAATATCGACCCCTTTCCCATACGGGAAGTGCTCCCGGCTCGAATATTGACCTCTTTCCCATATGGGAAGTGCTCCCGGCGCGAATATCGACCTCATTCCCACACCAAAATCGCCGCCAGCTCGAAATAGAAGCCTTTCCCACACCAAAATCGCCGCCAGCGCGAATATCGGCCTCATTCCCACACCAAAATCGCCGCCAGCTCGAAATAGAAGCCTTTCCCACACCAAAATCGCTTCCCTCCCCCGCTCCCCTCCTCCCCGCCAGCGCCGCGCCACGGCTCTCCCCACAACTCCAGAGACCACAAAGCCGCGCTCCTCTCAGAGCGCGGCTTTGCAACCTTCACATGCGCGGCTCTTCGCCGCTACGAGCCCTTACTCCTGGCAGGCCACCTCTCCCACCGCCGAGAAGGGATGCGCCGCACTCTCCTCAGCCGGCTCGACCTCACCGATGCACATCCCGGCACTCACGCCGATCTCAAGCTCGGCAGCCTCCGAGCGCAACGTCAACTCCCCGCGCTCCACCTTCACCCCGGCCTCCCCGATGCGCAGCGCCGGGCTGGCGTCGTTGTCAAAGACCAGCGTGAGCACGTCGTCGAGCATCCACTCCTCCACGTCGCCGAGCACGTCCTGCGCCCGGTAGAGCGCCAGCATCAACTCCAGATCCAGCCCGGGCGACATCGAAATCGCGATGTCCTCGCCATCCTTATGCACGTTGGCATTGAGGCTCCGGTCTGCAAACGCGGCGTTGAAGTTCAGCGTGGCTACCTCCTGCCCTTCCACGCTCACCCGCGCCGGACCCTGCCCCAGGGTCAGATCCTGAATCGAGAAGCGATCCTCGGCCGCAAAGAGTTTCAACTCGCCGGCCAGCGCCGCAATCTCCGCGCCGATCGAATAGCCCTCCTCGACCACCTCGCAACTCACCTCCAGACTCCCGGCGCTGACCTCCGTGCACTCTTCCACCTCCCCGGTGCTTGCCAGCAGCGAGCTGGCCGCCAGCCCCAGACGCACCCCGAACACATCCTCAGCGCGATCGGCTTCCACACTGAAGAGCTCCGGCGTCCGGGCCAGCTGGAGCGCAAACCCATCGCCCGCCACCGCCACGTCCTCCAGCACCTCCACGCTCAACGCCGCCTGCCCTTCCCCATACGAGAAGCTCGCCAGGAGCTCTCCCGACATCTCTTGGGGCAGCTCAACAGAAAGATCGTCGCCTCGTACCTCCCCCATATAGAGCGCGGCCCGGCGCACTTCCCCCAGCGCCGCGCTGGCCTCCACCGACGAAGGCGAAAACTCCAGCGTCACCGGCTCAATGCGCTCCGGCCCCACCTGCACCTCCAGGCGCACCTGCTCGGCCGTCCACGAGCTCGCCACCAGACGCAGCTCCAGCGCGTCGACATCGGCCTCGCACTCCGCACGAGCGAGCTCGTCCTCCTCCTCGGCGCATACCACCTCGCCACGCAACAGATACGTGACCTCCGTCTCGGACTCGGCCTCGATGTTGCCCTCGACAAAGACGTACTCCTCCAGCACCCGGCGGATCTCGTCGCGCTCCTCGCTCAGATCCATCTCAAAGCGCTCACCATCGCTCGAGTCACATTCCACCGGCTCCAACGGCTCATCAATCTCCCCATCTCCGCCCACCGGCTCCGGGGGCACCGCCGCGCCGCCGCAATCGCCACTGGCCATCGACCAGACATAATCATGAAAGAGATCCGAGCCCGAGAGCACCGCCAGACCCTCCGCCACCGAATCCATCGCTCCGCTCACCGACTCGCCAACCGCCAGCCGCACCTGCGCGTGGTCCACCGGCTGCGGCTCCGCCTCCACCTGCTTCCCGTCATCGTGACCGCAGGCCATGACGCTGGACGCCACCATCGTAAAACCCAACCACTTCTTCATATCCTGGCGCATCGCTCACCTCGTATCGGTTAAGAGTCTCTTCTGCCCGGCCTCTCCGCTCGGGCTGAGGTCGGCACTTCTCATCGTATCTGCACTGCACGCTCGCTACGGACGCCCGGCCAGATAAATGCTTCATTCAACCGGACCGCTCATCCCCGGGGCTTCGTCCGGGGGACAGCTGCCGGCCCCCACTAAAGCAAGACTCTTGCCAATACGAATTTAAGCGCCCGACAACCCCTCCGCGCCCCTTCCTGGTCAACCCTTACTCCCTCTGCTCGCCAGACTGCGCAGACAACACTCCACCGATGCCCAAAGGTTTTCCACAGACTTTTCCACAGCGCTGATTTTCCACAGGTTTTGCACGCAAACCGGTTGCCTCCCTGTGTAAAATTCGGCTATCGTCTGCAAGCCTATTCAGGTGCGCGGCGCCCCAATGACTCGATTCATGGATGAATCCCAACCGCGCATCGCCTCGCAAACACCACGGAAGGTCGCGATGATCTCCTCCGATAGCGCTCGGCGCCGCCATCAGGCCTGCGCCCTGCTTCAACGCCTCGTCGATCCCCATCGGCAGCACGACACCGCCGACGCCGCCGCGCTGCGCCACCTGGCCATCGCCGCTCTCAACCTGGCCCAGGAGCTCTCCCCGGAGGTCCTCGCCAGCGCCTGCGCTCGCCTCCCCCTGGTCCCCCTCTACGCCGCCTGGGAAGAGGGCAAACTCTCGCCAGATGCCCTCACCCGAGAGCTCAGCGAGCAGGGACTGATCATCCACCAGGGAGAAGACGCGGTGCGCCGCCGCCTGGAGCGCGCTCACGCCCTGGCCTGCACCACCGCCATCCATCGCGCTCCCCGGCAAAACGACGAGCCCCAGACGCCCACCGACGACCCGCGCCAGCTCGCCATGGCCCGCGTGATGCTCGATGAACAGGCGCTGGGTGAACTCCTGGAACTGCCCGCGGCCCGCGCCCTGGATCGACTCGTGGCACAGGCCGGACTGATGGCCAGCGTCATCGAAAGCCCCCATATCACCGACTTTGAAGAGCTGCTCCCCCCCTGGCCCATCGAACGCCGCGCCTGCGGACTGACCCTGCTGCGCGATTTCGAAGACCACGATTACAAACGCGCCCCCCTCCAGCTCAGCCAGCTCAAGCAACGCTCTCAAGACTTTGAACGCAGCCTCATCGCCAATCTGGAACAACAGGGCCTGCTGGTGGCCGTGCGCGTCGCGTTGGCCTTTGCCCCGGCCAGCGGGCAGCCCATGCCCTCGACCCGCGAACTCCAACATTACCTGGCGCGATTCACCCTCTTTGCCGACGACCCGGCACTCCTGGCGCTGGCCCGGGCGCTCATCGAAACGCGCCACCTCTTCCTGCACCACCTCCAGGGCGCGCTGCCCCTGGCCTCGCTCCAGCCCTGGACCAACTACCTGCGCGGCGACTGCGCTGAACTGGCCGACTCCCGCGACATCACCCTGCGCGAGGCCACCCACTACGCACATTACTGCCTGCATGTGCTCAACTTAAGCGATCTCAGCGCGATGACCGACCTGGTCCTGCGCGAACCCCTGCGCCAGGCTCTCAAGCTGCGCGAAGAAGAGCTGCGCGAGCTCGTCCTGGCCGGACAACGCCAGGGGCTCAGCGACAAGCAGGCCGATCTCGCCAGGTTTGAACGCGCGAGCTGGCGGGCCGAAGGCCCGCGCGCCGCGCTGGCCGACCGCCTGGCACGCCTCTGTGGCGCCTGGCGCCAGGGCGAAGCCCCGGCCCCCCTGGGCGCCCGCGCGCGCCTGGAGGCGCCGCTGCTGGAGCGGGCCACCGAAACGCTGGACCTGGCCGGCGCCTGCGCCGACGCCCTGGCCAACCTGGCCGCCGGCGTCGTCCTCCAGGGCCACCGCCTCTTCGAATCCCTCGAACTTCAAGACGCCCTGCGCCTGCTGGCCCTGGCGCTGGCCGCCGCCCGCGATGCCGGTCTCCTCGAAGGCCCCGCCGCCGCGGCACGCATCGATCTGCGCCCGCTCCTTACCTGGCTCGACGAGGACCCCGACCAGGGCCATCACCTCCATGTCCTGCGCCAACTTCTGGCCCGGGTCCCCCTCGACGCGATGCTGAGCACCTCCCACCTCCATGCCTCCTCCGGCCTGCGCTGCGAGCCCTGCCCCCAAAAGCACACCCTCCAGGTGGAGCTCGCCATCGACCCGGCACTAGAGGCCCTGCTCACCCTGCTGGCCGCCACCCCCGAGCACGACGCCCTGCACAGCGCGCTGACCCAACGCCTGCACACCCTCCTGGCCCCCCGCCCCCCCGCGGCACACTCCTCTCAGTACTCCGAGAGGAACACCACCGACAGCGAGTTGTCCGGATAACGCTCGCTCAGAACCCGGGGCAAGCGATCCAGCTCCGGAATCCAGGGCGCGGAGCGCGGACGGGCGCTGAGCGCAAAGATCATCGCTCCGCGCTCGACCACGTTGTCCAGCGTCTGCGCCAGCGTCGACCAGGCCTCAACCGGCACGTAGTCAGCGTCGAGCTCCGGCTCAATCGAATCCACGTAGCTGCGGTCGTGCTCCAGGTGGCGCGCCTCACACACGACCACCAGCTCCGCATCGAGCCGTGACGCCAGCAATTTCACAGAATTGACCGCCTCAAAAAATCCCGGGGAGCGCTCCGCAAAAGGCGGCACCGCCAGCACCACCTTCTCGGTGGTCGCCAGCGGCTCGGAGATCCGGTTCACAAAGAGCAGCTGACGCGTCTCGTCGAGAAGCTGGTCGAGCACCGTGCCGAAGATTCGCTCCCGGGTAGACACCTGCCCGCTCCACCCGATGAGCACCATCGAGGCCCGCTCCTCCCGGGCCACCCGGGCAATCCCGTTGGCCACGTTCATCGCGATGCGCGCCAGCGGACGCACCGACACCCCGGCCTCGGCCCCCTTGGTCACAAAATGGTCGAGCATCTTGCGCTTGGTCAGCAGACGCTCCTCGGCATCCTGCCCGTCGGTCACCACCATCAGCGGATATACCGGCTCCTTGCACTTGGGATCGCGCATATAGAGCGCCAGATCAAAGAGCTCATCCGAGGTCTTCGGGTTGGCCACCGGCACCAGCAGACGCTCGCGCCCAAAGCGCTGCTCCACCGGCTCGGCCTCCGCCCGATGCGCCATCTCCAGACCGTACTTCTCCACCAGCGCCGGCCCCAGAATGCACGTCGCCAGAATCATGACCACCACCGCATTGACCAGCGTCGCGTCAAAAATGCTCGCCTCATACCCGATCAGCGTCACCGCCAGCGTCGCCGCGGCCTGCGGCACGCTCAACCCGTAGATCGTCCACCCCTCGGCCGCGCTGTACTTAAAGATCGAGCGCACAATCAGCGCCGCCACCAGCTTCCCGACGCTGACCAGCGCGATCAGCACCGCCGCCAGCTTCCACAACGCCAGGCTGCTGAACAGCACCTCGAAGTCGATCAACAACCCCACCGAGATCAGGAAAAAGGGCACGAAGAGCGCCTCGCCATTAAAGCGAATCCGCGCCATCAACGTGCTCTGCTCCGGCACCAGACGATTGAGCGCCAGACCCCCGATAAACGCCCCGATGATCGGCGCCAGACCCACCGCCTCCGCCAGCCAGGCCGTAAAGAAGAGCACCGTCATCAAAAACCCGAACTCCATCTCCGGGCTGTTGCGCACCGTCCGAAAAAACGCGTACCCCAGCCGCGGCAACCCCAGCAGCACCACGGCCACATACGCCGCCACCGCCCCGCCGAAGACCGCCCAGTCAATCGCCGCGACATCGCCACTATGCCAGGCCATCACAATCGCCAGAATCGCCAGCGAGAGCGTATCGGTGACCAGCGTGCCCCCCAGCGTCATGGTCACCGCGGTGTTCTTCATCAACCCCAGCCGCGCCACAATCGGGTAAGCGATCAGCGTGTGCGAGCCGATGATCGACCCCAGCAAGAGCGCCGCCTCCAGCGAATACCCCAAAAATCGCAGCGAGACCCACAGCGTCAGCAGTTGAGGGATAAAGAACGAAAAGAGCCCGAAGACCACGCTGCGACCCTTAAGCGTATTAAAACGCCCCAGATCCAGCGAAAGCCCCGCCTGAAACATCAGGTAGAGCAGCCCCACTGTGCCCAGAAGCACAATCGTCGCGTCGCGCGCCAGCAGATTAAACGCCGAAGGGCCAACCAGCGCGCCGCCCAGAATCAGGCCCACCATCCCCGGGATCTTCAAGCGGGTGACCACCTGCGGCGCCAGAAAAATCAACGCCATCAGGGTCGCAAAGATCAAGACCGGGTTGGAGAAAGGAAAGGTTACGCTCGGTCCAAAATCCAAAAACACCTCAATTGCCAGCTAGCCCGAGCCCGACCTGCAAGCCCGGTACAGACGCTTCAAACCTATCTTCGCCGCGCGTTTTACCGTATGTACGCCCTGGCGCGCCACCTGCACATTCCCTGGGCCGCGAGCCCGACGCCGACCCATCGACAACCGACCACCGGGCTCTTACACTCCCGCGGCCCCCGAAGTTTTGGATCTGAACCGGAGCCTTAGCTATGAACATCGCCATCATCACCGGCGCCTCCGCCGGCATGGGACGCCACTTTGCCCTGCAGCTCGACGCCCGCGGCGATCTCGACGAAATCTGGCTCATCGCCAGACGCAAAGAGCGCATGGAAGAGCTCGCCAGCGAACTCACCCACGCCCGCGCGCGCATCTTCGCCCTCGACCTCTGCGTGCCTTCCAGCTTCGACGAAGTCTCCCGGGCGCTGGAGCAGGAGGCCCCCAACGTGGCCTGGCTCATCAACAACGCCGGCTTCGGAAAAATCGGGCGCTTCGAGGCCATCCCCCCACAGAGCAACCTGCAGATGCTCGACCTCAACATCCGCGCGCTCACCGATCTCACCCAGCGGGCGCTGCCCTTCTGCTCGGCCGGCAGCCGCATCATCCAGGTGGCCAGCTCCGCGGGCTTTTTGCCGATCACCAACTTCTCGGTCTACGCCGCCTCCAAGGCCTACGTGGTCAACTTCTCCAACGCCCTGGCCCGCGAAGTACGCCCCCGGGGCATCGGCGTCACCGCGGTCTGCCCCGGCCCGGTCCAGACCGAGTTCTTCGATGTCGCCGCCACCGAAGGCGGCGCCAAGAGCGGCCCTCCCGGGGTGATGGCCAGCCCCGAAAAAGTCGTCGCTCGCGCCCTCAAAGACGCCGAGCGCCGCCGGCTCCTCTCGGTCTACGGCGTGTCGATCAAGGCCTTTACCTTCTTCTCCCGTTTTATCCCCCGGCCCCTGGCCCTCTGGGCCACCGAGAAGATCTACGGCTGAAATGCCCGTGCCCCTCGCGCTGTTCTCCCGGGCGTCCTGACGCTTGGCTCAACCTTCCCTCACCCACACGACCTTCATGGAACGTCCCAAACTCGTCACCGATGTCTCCCAATGGGGGCTCCTGCGCTGGCCGGCCCGCAGCCGCGCTCGCCTGGTGGTGACCACCCTGGTGGGAAGCGCGCTGGCGATTGCCTGCCCCCTCTGGAGCAGCGACTACATCCTTAACTTTAGCAGCTCCGCGCTGCTCAATATCCTCCTCATCACCGCCAACCTCTTTGTCCTGGTCGTCGCCGCCTTCTTGCAGGCCGCCCTTTTAGGCGACCTCTTCTTCACCCCGGGCTGGCGGCAGCGCGCTCTCCTTGGCGAGCGTCCGGGCAAGGGCGCCAACGCCACCGAAGAGATGATGGCCGTTCAGGACCACAACGCCGAGTTCATCGCCATCATCCTCATCGGCGTGCTCGTCAACGGGTTTGCGGTCAACCAGCTCACCGGCGGCTTCTTTGATCGCTATCATAACGAGGCCTTCTTTCAGGTGCGCATGCGCGCCGAAGACCCCGACGAGCGCCTGGCCTCACTGACCAAGCTGGCCGACCCGATCAACAACCGCATCTGGGAGCGCCCGGCCCTGCACACGATGATCGTCGACGCGCTCGACGATCCCGACGACCAGGTACGCCAGCGCGCCGCCTGGACCGCTGGCGCCCTCAACGTCGACCGCGCCGATGAAGCGCTGATTGCCCTGGCCACCGACCACTCCGACATCGGCACCCGCGCTCAAGCCGCCTACGCCCTGGGCAAGCTCCCGCGCAGCGAGAAGAATCGCACCACCTTAGAAGCCCTCATCGCCGCCGACCAACCCACCGAAGTACGCCTGGGGGCCTTTCGCGGCCTGGCCTCCCTGGCCGACCCCTTTGCCGTGCCCGCCATTCTCCCGCATATCGACGACCCCGCAGATGAAGTCGCCGCCTACGCCTACTGGGCGCTGGCGCGCATCGGCTCCCCCGAGGCTCGCCAGCAGGTCAAGAAGCGCGTCGAAACCCTGCCCCACGGTGCGCGACGCTGCGCCGCGTTGGAAGCCTTTAAAATGGTCTCCACCAAAGACGACACCATCTGGGCCCGGCGCAGCTTCCAACGCGTTGACCCCGAGCTTTTCTGCGAGCCGCTGACCTTCCAGGAGCCCGACGAACGCATCCACCACGTGGTCTGGGGCGAATCGGTCCGCCTCAAATGGCTTAAAACCGTGGGCAACACCGATCCCTTTTCGCACCAGGACTGGCTGGTCCGCCTGGTCAACGACCCGGAGCAAGATGTGCGCACCCGCGATGTCGCCGACGAAATCCTGCGTCAAATGGCTCGCGTCCAACGTTGATACCTGTTGAGTTTGACGCCCGCGCACTTTAAGCTCCCCTTCACTTTGATCGCATTCTCCGAGTCCGACCGCCGGTGCTTGAATGTTCCGCATCAAGACTGACATACGTCACTACAAATGTGACTCTCAGGCGAAGGTCGAAAAACTCATCCGCAACTGGGTGATTCGCCCGGCCGACCTCCTCCACGACCCGAGCACCGAGCGCTGGGCGCCCATCGGCGAACACCCCGGCTTTGCCCCGCTCTTTGCCTCGCTGGAGGAAGCGCACAAGAACACCCCCGACACGGTGGTCACCGCCCGGCACGTGCCTTCTACGCCCTCCCGACCGGTCCCCGCCTCCGGAATCTTGCGCCCGGCGCGCCGCCGCGCTCCGCTCCCCGAGCCGCCGGCCGACGACCTGGACTTCCCCCCACCTCCCGAGCCTCCCGAGGGCGTGGAGGGCGTAGCCCACGACGCCTCTGAAATCACCGTCATGACCGAGCGCACCCTGGCGCTCCTCTCCGAAGGCGCCGAGCGCCAGGCCCCCGACGAGGCTCCCGCCCCGCAGGCCGAGCCTGCTGCCCCGGCCATCGCCACGCGCCGCCTGGGCCGCCACGACCTCCCCGAAGATCTCTTCGCCACGGCCGAGCTCACCAAACCCGAACTCAACGCTCAGCCGCGCATGGATGAGCTCGGCGAATTGGACGAGGAGGGTTTTGCGGGCCCTGACGAGGTGACGGAGCTGCGGGAGCTTCCCCCGGTGGAGCGCTTCGCCGCGCCAGACAGCGACGCAGATGACGACGCGCTGGAAGAACTCAGCGATGCGCTGGAGGAGCTCAGCGCCGCCACCGACGACAAGGGCTCCGACGATGAGAGCGCCGCGCTCCAAGACGCCGACGACGAGAGCGACGAGGGCACCGAACTCGCCAACCCTCTCGACGAGACCGAAGAGGCCCCCCAACAAGAGCGCGCCGAGGCCGCCGACGAGCCTCACCCACAAGAGCGCTCGCCAGAGCCGAGCACCGCGTCTGACGATGAGCCCACGCTCGAGACCCGCGTAGCGAGCGACGACGTCCTGAGCCCACCCCCGGACGAAGCCGACAAAGCCCAGCGCGAGAGCGCCGGCGGTCGGTCGCGCTGGAACATCACCGTGGGCGACACTCCCCCCGACGACGAGAACGCCGAAGACGACGCGCTTCCGGCTCACGATCCGGACGACGACCTCATCATCGCCGAGGCCATCAGCCCCGAACTCGAACTCGACGAGGAAGCCCTCGACGAAGCCCTCGACGATCTCGAAAAGGCGGCCTCCGAGGCCTCCGAACTCGATGAGGTCACCGTCGAGGCGCTGCGCCCCCGACAGGATCTCAACTTTGTGTCGTCGGGCTACGCCATGGAGCTCCCGATCGACATCGGGCCCTCACCGCGCATGCTGGAACTTGGCCTGGTTCGCTCCACGCTGCCCCAAAACGAGCGCGATCGTCGCCTGCCTCGTCCCGCCCCCAAGAAAAGCGGCTACCGCATCTCCCACACCTTTGATCTCAGTCCCCCACCGCCGCAGCGCTCCCTCGCCGAGCGCATCCCCGGCGGTGTCCGCGGCCTGGTCGCGGCGCTCCTTCTGGTCGTGATTCTGGGGCTTTTGGCCCTGCTGCTCTAAGCGCACGCGGCCGCCTCGCCAGCCGGCGAGCCCTTCAGCGGCGCGAGATCCAGGGCGAATCTTCGATGATGTAGCGCCAGGGCCAGTGCGTGGCTTCCTGGCAACGCGCCTCATTGAGCCCCACGCGGGGTCGGGTCACGACCCGCTCCTCCGCCACGGGTTCTCCTTCCCGCAGCACCAGCCCCTGCCCCACCCAGGCGCCGCTGAGGCGCTCATCAATCCCCATCGTTTTGCACAGCAACCCGGGCCCGCTGAGTCGGCGCCGGCGATGCACCTCGGGCTCAAAACCGCTCAGCGGCTGGGCGGCCCGCACCAGAATGGCTCCCGCTCCGACCCCACTGGGCGCCCGCAGGTTCAGGCAGCGATGCATCCCGTAGATTCGGTAGACGTACACGCGCCCGGGCTCGGCAAACATCGGCCAGGTGCGCCCGGTGGGCCGCCCGCTCCGCGCGTGGCTGGCCGCGTCGTTGGCCCCCTCGTACACCTCCACCTCCACCAGACGTGCGCCCCGGTTCCCGAACCAGATCTCTCGGCCAAGAAGGTCCCGGGCGACCTGGTGAATGTCCCGCGCAAAAAATGCACGCCCCAGACTTTCCCCACGTTCGCCCGACCACCGACTCATGGAATCAGCCAAGTTCCCACCCAGCGGCCCCCATCCCACTCAAAGCGCGCGCGGTACTCCCCTTCCGGGTGAACATGCTGCCACATGATGGCTTCGATCTCGGTGCGCACCACCGCAAAGTTGCCCCGGGCTTCGTCTTCACTGACCGACTCGAAGTCCTGCGCCGAGGTCGGACCTGCGGCCCCCTCCGAGGGGCGCGAGCGCTTAAAATAGAACACCAGCTCATCGGGCGACTCCTCGGCCCACATCCGATCGGCCACATCGTCGTCGGTATGCACGCTGGAGCGGCCAATGAACTGAAACTGCTGGTGCTCCTGCCGGTCGTACGTCACCCAGATCGACCGGGGCTCCTCGGCCAGCTCGGCGACTTTGCGCGAGCGTCGATCGGTATGGCAGAGCAGCGCGCGCCCCTCTTCGACCTCCCGCAGCACCACCGTGCGCGCCGAGGGCCCACCCTCCACCGCCGTGCTCACGAAGATCGGCGTGGCCATGGCGTTATCTCGATATCGAGCGCCGCGCGCGGCGTACGACCAGAGATGCGCCAGCACCTCGTCGAGCGAGGTATATCGCGGTGTGGACTCGGAGGTTTCCAGAAGGTCATCGTCGGGCTTGCTCATCACATCCTCATGAAGATCGGGGTGGGGATTCGACCTGCGCAAAAATTGCACACGCCATCACCACAGCATCATCGTCCAGGCCTCACCAAAGAGCTCAAACGCAAAATACACGTGATCGACCCAGCCGTTCGCCGCCGCGCCAATCAGGCCCATCCAGGCGCCGGAGAGGATCATACCGGCGGCGACCACCACGCCTGACGCCGAGCGCCAGCGCCCGCCCAGCAGGCTCGACCCGCTGGCCGCCGCCATGAGCACGGGCGTGGTCATCGCCACCAGCGCGACCATCACGCCGGCCCCGTGCACCGGGCTCGCGGTCGAGGCGGCGATGCCCAGCACCCAGAACATGAGCATGCAGGGCAGCAATCCCATCATCAGCCCCATCGCCATCATCTTCAACCAGCGGTTTTTCGGCGCCAGGCGCATCGCCGACTGGAGCAGGCCCCCGGTCACCCCGGCCGCTTTCCCGCTCCAGGTCGTGGCCAGGGCTCCGGCCCGCAGACGCGCCGGCAAGAGTTTATAAATCCCGGCAAGCACCAGGAGCAGGGCCACCACCAGGCCGGCGGTCTGCGTCATACCCCGGACCCAGCCCTGGGCCAGGGCTCCCAGCGCACCGGCCGCGCCTCCCATCACCGCATAGGTCACCGCCCGACCCGCCTGATAGCTCAGCACTCCGGCCGAAGCTTTGGCCACGCGCCGCGCCGGCGAGGGCTCCGACCAGGCGCCGGTGGTGGCGGTGAGGCTGGCCATGATCGGCCCGCACATCCCGGCGCAATGCAGGCTCACCCACACCACGCCTACTCCCAACACCTGCGCGTAATAAGGGGCAACCTGCCCGAACTCACCGACCTGCGTCATAAAATCTACTCCGTGCTCGCACTCCAGATGTCGTCGTGATCCACAACGCCGTGACCACCGCCACAGGTCTGCAAGCCTCAGGCCAGCCGATCTCTTCCCGCCCCTCTCATCCTCCCCGCCCCCCCTCCTTCCGCCACTCGTGAACCTCGGCCAACGCGGGTCAAATTCTGCGAAATATGTGCGTTTCGCGCAAAATAACGCGCAAAACATGCGCCGGCTTTTGCGCAACGCCCTTAAAAAAGCGCGGCATATTGTCTCGATTTTGACAAAATTTGCGCCGAATTTCCCCCACTCCCAGCGCTGGCACGCAACTTGTTAACCCTCGCCCGCGTAGCGTCGGCCACACCATATCCGACGCATTTGACTGCAACGGCTAGACGGCCCTTTGCCCACTTCTAAGAGTCCTAAGGAGGTTTCGGTGACTCGAGCGCCTTCCCCCCAACAACCCGCCCAGATGGTCGCCAACACGGCCACCGAGCGGATCCGTTACGACGATCGCATCGTGCGCATGTTCGTCATCGCCACCGTCGCCTGGGGCATCGTCGGCATGCTCGTCGGCGTCATCCTGGCACTTCAGCTGGCCTACTTCCCGGCCAACGAGCTGGGTAAGTACTTCACCTTCGGGAGGCTGCGACCGCTCCATACCAACGCGGTCATCTTTGCCTTCGCCGGCAACGCCATCTTCGCCGCGGTCTACTACTCGACCCAGCGCCTGGTGAAAGCTCGCATGTTCAGCGACATGATGAGCAAACTCCATTTCTGGGGCTGGCAGAGCATCATCGTCGCCGCCGCCATCACCCTGCCCATGGGCTTTACCCAGACCAAGGAATACGCCGAGCTGGAGTGGCCCATCGCCCTGGCCATCACGGTGGTCTGGGTGATCTTCGCGGCCAACTTCTTTTTGACGCTCAAAAACCGGCGAGAAAAGCACATCTATGTGGCGATCTGGTTCTACATCGCGACCATCGTCACCGTGGCCGTGCTCCACATCGTCAACAACCTGGCCATCCCCGTCGGCCTCTTTAAGAGCTACTCGCTCTTCTCCGGCGTTCAGGACGCCATGATCCAGTGGTGGTACGGCCACAACGCGGTGGCCTTCGTGCTCACCACCCCCTTCCTGGGCCTGATGTATTACTTCCTGCCCAAGGCCGCCAACCGCCCCATTTACTCCTACAAGCTCTCCATCCTTCACTTCTGGTCGCTGGTCTTCATCTACATCTGGGCCGGCCCGCACCACCTCCACTACACCTCGCTGCCGCAGTGGGCCTCCACGCTCGGGATGGTCTTCTCCATCATGCTCTGGATGCCCAGCTGGGGCGGCATGATCAACGGCCTCTTCACCCTGCGTGGTGCCTGGGACAAGGTGCGTACCGACCCCGTCCTCAAGTTCTTCGTGGTCGGCATCACCTTCTACGGCATGGCCACCTTTGAAGGCCCCCTGATGAGCGTGAAGCTCGTCAACTCCCTGAGCCACTACACCGACTGGACCATCGCCCACGTGCACTCTGCGGCCCTGGGGTGGAACGGCTTCATGACCTTCGGCATGATCTACTGGCTGGCGCCTCGCCTCTGGCAGACCAAGCTCTACTCCAAGCGCCTGGCCAACACCCACTTCTGGCTGGCGACCATCGGCATCCTTCTCTACATCGTGGCGATGTACAGCGCCGGAATCACCCAGGGCCTGATGTGGCGCGCCTTCGATGAAACCGGGCGCCTGATGTACCCGGACTTCATGGAAACGGTCGTGGCCATCGTCCCGATGTACTGGGTGCGCCTGCTCGGCGGCTCGATCTACCTCTTCGCCACCTGCCTGGGCGGCTACAACCTGCTGATGACCGCGCGCACCGCGCCCAAAGACCTCGAAGATCCCGAGGCCATCGTCCCGGCCATCCGCCCCTGGAAGCAGCCCCGCAAGCCGGCCGCCGCTCCCAAAACCGGCGAACAGCCCCGCTACGACGACGCGCTCTTCGCCCTGCAGGACAAGCTCAAGGGCGGCTGGCACCGTCTCCTGGAGGGCTGGCCCCTGGTCTTCACCATCCTGACCACGGTGGCCATCCTCGTCGGTACCATCATCGAAATCGTGCCGATGCTGCTGATCCGCTCCTCGGTCCCCACCATCGCTTCGGTGCAGCCCTACACCCCGCTGGAGCTTGAGGGACGCGATCTCTACATCGCCGAGGGCTGCCACACCTGCCACTCCCAGCAGGTCCGCCCGATGATCGCCGAGATCGAACGCTACGGCGAGTACTCCAAGCCCGGCGAAGGCATCTACGACCACCCCTTCCTGTGGGGATCGAAGCGGACCGGGCCCGACCTGGCGCGTGTCGGTGGCAAGTACAACCACTTCTGGCACTACCGCCACATGATCGACCCGCGCTCCACCAACACCAAGTCGATCATGCCCGCCTACCCGCACCTGGAGACCGATGCGCTCGACCTCTCCATGACCCAGAAAAAGATCGAAACCATGATCTTGCTGGGCGTGCCCTACACCCCGGAGCAGGCCGAAAACGCAGTCGAAGACGCCCGCGCCCAGGCCGCCCAGATCGCCGCCGAACTCCACGAACAGGGCGGCCCCCAGGCGGTGGAAGACGCCAAACTCATCGCGCTCATTGCCTACCTGCAACGCCTGGGCACTGACATCACTCAAGCCGAGGGAGCGAACTGATGCGACGTGAGATCATGGAAGCCGCCGGCCTTGAGGCCTTCGCTGAGGTCGGTCTCATCCTCTTTGTCATCGCCTTTGTGCTCATCGTCCTGCGAGCGGCCTTTGCAAAGAAAGAGGAGATTAACCACGTCCAACACCTCCCCCTGGAGGATGGCACCCTCACGGGCCAGGAGTCTGCCCAATGACTGATATCACCACTCAAAATGCGGCCCCCGAACAGGACGTGCTCCTGGACCACGACTACGATGGCATCCAGGAATACGACAACCCGATGCCCGGCTGGTGGCTGGCGATCTTCTACGTCACCATCGCCTGGTCCCTCTTCTACATGGTGGCCCTCGGCCTGGAACTCATCAACGACTACGACGCTCAGCTCGCCCAGGCCTCGCGCCAGCTGGAGCAGACCCGCAACGCCTACGCCTCGGAGACCCCGCCGGTCGATGAAGCCATGCTCAGTGCGCTGCTCGAAGACAGCGACGCGCTGGCCCGGGGCGCCGAGATCTACAGCGGTACCTGTGCTCCCTGCCACGGCGCCAACCACGAGGGCGGCGTCGGCCCCATCCTCACCGACGATGAGTGGATCCACGGCGGAGAAATGCCGCAGATCTTTGCCACCATTCGCGACGGCGTCTCCGATAAGGGCATGCCCCCCTGGGGACCGGTGTTGCGTCAGGAGGATATCGCCAGCCTGACCGCCTACATCACCTCCCTGCAATAACCCTCAGGGCGCCCGGCATTCGCCGGGCGCCCACCCCCTCTTCTCTCGTCGCCGACGAGGCCATTATGAGCACCCCTCCTATCCTCGAATCCCCCGACGCCGTCCTATCCACCATGGACAAAGACGGCAAACGCCGCTGGATCTATCCCACCTTAAGCCCCGGTCGCTTTCTCAATGCTCGCCGCCTGGTGGGCTTCGTACTCATCGCCTTCTTTGTCGCGCTGCCCTGGATCAACATCGCCGATAAGCCGGCGATCTTTCTCAACCTCACCGGCGGTGAGTTCACCTTCTTTGGCCTGACCCTTCACGCCACCGACACCGTACTCCTGATGGTCTTCTTGCTGACCATCCTGCTCTCGGTCTTCTTCTTCACCGCTCTCTTCGGCCGCGTCTGGTGCGGCTGGGGCTGCCCGCAGACCGTGTACTTAGAGTTTGTCTTCCGCCCCATTGAACGCCTCATCGAAGGCAAAGAGAGCGCTCGTCGACGCCGCGACCAGGGCCCCTGGACCGGCGAAAAAGTAGCGCGCAAAGGCCTGAAACTCGTCGTCTTCGGAGCCCTCTCCCTCTTCCTCGCGCATACCTTTGTGGCCTACTTCGTAAGCTGGCCCGAACTGCTGCGTTGGATGAGCCTCAGCCCCACCGAGCATCCGGGCTACTTCGCGACGATGGCCATCACCACCGCCCTCATCTTCTTCGACTTCGGCTACTTCCGCGAGCAGATGTGCACCATCACCTGCCCCTACGCTCGCTTCCAGTCGGTGTTGATGGACCGCCATTCGCTCATCGTCAGCTACGACCCCAACCGAGGCGAACCCCGCGGCAAACGCAAACGCGCAAAATCTGCCGGCCCCATCGATCTCGACCAGCCCCTGGCCCGCCTGGGCGACTGCATCGACTGCGGCGCCTGTGTGCGCACCTGCCCCACCGGCATCGATATCCGCGAAGGTCTGCAGATGGAGTGCATCTCCTGCACCCAGTGCGTCGACGCCTGCGACTCCATCATGGACGCTATCGACAAGCCCCGCGGGCTGATTCGCTACACCTCGGAAAATGCCATTGCGCAAAAGCCCACCCGCGTGATCCGTCCCCGTACGGTGGCCTACGGTGTGCTGCTGGTCGTCCTGAGTTCGGTCCTCGTGGCCCTCATCGGACAGCGCTCTCCCCTCGAAGTCGACATCGGCCGGATGCCGGGCCCGGCGTTTACCGAGCTTGCCGACGGACAGATCGCCAACCGCCTGCGCGTGCGTCTGCGCAACCGCACCGGCGAAGATCGCCAGGCGACCCTGCGTCTCTCCGAGCCCGCCGGCGCCCAGGTACGGGTGGTCGGCCCCCAGACCATCTCGCTGAACAGCGGTGAGCTGAGCCGCTTCGAGGTCTGGGTCACCGCTCCGCCCGAAGCCCTGCCCGACGGCTCGGCCACCGCCACCTTCGAAGTCATCATCGACGGCGAGCCCTGGGCCACCTCAAGTTTCCCCCTGCTCGGACCGACCTCCGTTGGAGAATAACCATGCCTTCGATCCCATCACATATCTTCTGGCCCGGATTCATCATCGTCATCCTGGCCATCGCCATGGGCTCGGGCATGTCGATCATCTTTGCGTCGGCCTCCGACGGGGGGCCGCGCATCGTGCCCGACTACTACGCCAAGGCGGTCGACTGGGATGAGACCCAGGCCACCAGGCGCGCCGCCGACGAGCTCAGCTGGACCGTGGCGCTGCGCCTGGATGAAGGCCTGGCCGAGGTGGCAGTGCGCGATGCTCAAAACCAGCCGCTGGCGCTGACCGGTACCGCTCAGTTTCGACTGGCCTCCCAGATCGAACCCGATGCCCCCCTGGAGCTGACGGCGCACCCCACGCTCCAGGGGCACTACCGCATCGAAGGAGCCCCCGACGCTCCCGGCGTCTACGACGTCGAGCTCGTCCTCCAGGCCGGTGAAACCCCCTACCGGCGCACCCATCGCGTGGAGCGCTCACCATGACCACTCCCACCACCGTGCCCTGCGCCCACTGCGGCCTGCCGGCACCGCCTCCGCCCCGGGGTGCACCGGAAGACACCCCCAGCTTTTGCTGTGTGGGCTGCCACTCGGTCTACGTGGTGCTCCATGAGTCGGGGCTCGACAACTTCTACCAACTCCGCGACGCCTGGAAAAACGACCCCCAACCCGCCCACTCGCCACAGGATGCCGCCGAGATAGCGCCACTGCTCGACTCCGAAGCCTTCCTCCAGGAGCACGCCCGAACCCACGAAGACGGCACCCTCAGCGCGAAACTTCACCTGGAAGGTGTGCACTGTGCCGGGTGTGTCTGGCTGATCGAGCGCATGCCGCAACTCCTCGACGGCGTGGTCAACGCCCACCTGGACTTAACGCGCGGCCTGCTCAGCCTGCGCTGGGATCCCGAACGGGTGCGCCTCTCCGAGGTAGGCCGGGCGCTGGCCCGCTTCGGCTACAAAGCCCACCCGCTGCGCGCCGACCAACGCAAGGTCCGCTCCCAGGGGCTGGGCCGCCTGCTGATCCGAGTGGGCATCAGCTGGGCGGTGGCGATGAACACCATGATCTTCGCCATCTCCGAATACGCCGGCCTCAGCGCGCTGACCGATGCCGGGCTGCATACCACCATGCGCTGGCTCAGCCTGGGCCTGAGCATCGTGGCGATGATCGTGGGCGGCTCCATCTTCTTTCGCCGCGCCTGGGCCTCACTTCGCGCGGCCCTGGCCCAGGGACTGCCCTCCGGGCTGACGCGCCTCTCCATCGACGTGCCCATCGCGCTCGGCATCGGCGTGGGCTGGCTTCACTCCGCCTACAACACGGTCTGGGGCGCCGGCGATGTCTGGTTTGACTCGCTCACCGTCCTCATCGCCGCCCTGCTGAGCGCGCGCTACCTGCAACTCCGGGGTAACGCCCGCGCCGCCGACGCCGCCGAACGCCTCTACTCACTGCTGCCCCGCAGCGCCCGCCTCTTGCGCCGGGCCGACGAGCCCACCGCCGCGCTCCGAGACACCGCCGAAGCCGTCCTAGCCACTTCCCTGCGTCCGGGCGACCTCATCGAAGTCCGCACCGGCGACGTCGTCCCCGCCGACGGCACCGTCACCCTGGGCCGCGGCGAAGTCCTGCGCGCGCTGCTCACCGGCGAATCGCGCCCCGAGAAGATCGCCCCCGGGCAAAGCATCGAGGCCGGGGTGACCAACCTGGGCGCGCTCCTTCACGTCGAAGTCCTCGCCACCGCCGAAGATACCCGCGTGGGCAAACTCCTGCGCTGGATCGAAGATCACCAGACCCAGCGCGCCCCGATCGTACAGCTCGCCGACCGCCTGGGCGGCATCTTCGTGCTGGCCGTCCTCGGTGCCGCGCTGCTCACCGCCCTGGTCTGGGCCCTGATTGACCCCTCCCGCGCCATCCCCAACGCCGTGGCCCTGCTCGTCATCTCCTGCCCCTGCGCGCTGGGCATGGCCACCCCGCTGGCCATGAGCGTGGGAGCTGGACGCGCCGCGCGACGGGGCGTCCACATCAAAAACGACGACGTCATCGAAGCCCTGGATCATCTCACCGACCTGGTCTTCGACAAAACAGGCACGCTGACCGTGGGCACGCCCACCATCGCTTCCAGCGAAGGCGACGACAGCGCCCTGGCCCTGGCCAGCGCCCTGGAAGCCCACTCCAGCCACCCGCTGGCCAGAGCGATTGTGGCGGCCGCGCCCCCCACACCGGGGCACCCCGGCCCGCCTACCGCCGACATCGAAGAGCATATGGGCCGCGGCATCACCGGCCGAGTCGGCAACCACCGCGTTGCCGTGGGGCGGCCCTCCTGGCAGCTGGCCGACGACCACCCCTGGCGCGCACGTGCCGACCAGCTGGCCGCACGCGGGCTCACTCCCCTGGTCATCGTCGTCGACGAAAAACCTCGCCAACTCCTGGGGCTGGGCGACACGCTGCGCCCGGGCGCCTCCGAGCTCGTCCAGCGTCTGGCCCATCGGGGCGTGCGCGTCCACCTGCTCTCCGGAGACCACCCCGACCTGGTCAGTCGTGTCGCCCGCGAGTTGGGCATCGCTGCCGACGCCACCCTGGGCGGAGCCAGCCCGGAAGCCAAGGTCGCCTACCTCAAAGAACTTCGCGCCCGGCGCCCCGAGGCCACCGTCGCCATGGTGGGAGACGGCGTCAATGACGCCGCCGCCTTGCAGACCGCCCACGTGGGCGTGGCCGTCCACGGCGGCGCGGAGGCCAGCCTTCAGGCCGCAGACATCTTCCTGATGCGTCAGGGCCTTACCCCGATCGAAGATCTGCTCGACGGCGCTCAAACCATCATGCGCACGGTACGCCGAAACCTCGTCGGCTCCGCGCTCTACAACGCCTTTGGAATCTCGCTGGCAGCGCTCGGACTGGTCTCTCCGCTGGTCGCCGCCCTGCTCATGCCGGTAAGCTCCCTGGCGGTGGTCGCCTCATCGCTCTCACAGCGCTCCTTTGAGCCCCGAGAGAGCCCCCCGGCCCCCCCCAACGCCGCGACACCACCCGAGCCCCGGGAGCTCGCCGGCCATCCTCACCCCACGGAGTCCGCCGCATGAACATCCTCTACCTGCTCATCCCCATGGCGCTCTTACTGACCCTGAGCTCGGTCGCCGCCTTTATCTGGGCCGTGCGCCGGGGCCAACTCGACGACCTGGAAACCCCGGCGCTTCGCCCCCTGCTCGACGACGAAAGCGCCCCCCCGCCGCGCTAACTCCCCTGCTGGCCGTACTCCTCCTGAACCATGCGTGCCGCGCGCTGAATCACCTCCAGCTGAGCTCCGGCACGACGCGTAAACGCGTCGTGCTCCTCCGGAGCAAGCGCGGGGTCGTATCCCATCTCAAACACCGCCCGCAACACATCAACCCCCTGAGGCACCTTCCCCGCAATCACCAGGCACTCCCCGAGATTGACCAGTGTGTTGCGATCGTCGGGATCGATCTCCGCGGCGCGTTGCAACGACTCCAACGCCTTGACCATCCGCCCCTGACGCCGCTGCACGACCCCCAGAAGCGCGTGGGCCCACGCACAGCGGGGCCGCATCTTCACCAGCTTCTCCAGCACCTCGCGCGCCCGATCCAACTCCCCCTGCTCATAATACTTACGAGCCAACGCCTGCACCTGTGCCGCCACAATATCAGGGGCCGCCTGCCAGGCTCGCTCCGTGCTGCTCTGCTCTTTCTCGCTCTGCTCACTCATCTCTGCTCCTTCGATTGGACGCACAAAAATTACGCTCAGACCACACTCACTCGATCACCGAGTTCAGGCTCGGAAGATCGTGCTCACCAACTCCGCTACCGGCTTCGCCAGACTGAACGCATCCAGCTGCCCGAGCATATCCATCACATCCCCCGCCACTCCCGAATCCAATCCCGCCATATCGAGCAGGCCCCCCGCGGTCTCCAATGCCTCGTTGAGCACCGCCTCCACCTGCGAGGACGCCGCACCACCAAGCCCTTCAAGCAGCGAGTTTGCCTGCCCCATCAGCTCCTCTCGAACCTGCTCAAACACCTGCGTCCCCAAATCAGAGGCCAGCGAGCCCTGGCTCTGAAGTTTCTCCAGCGCCCGCTCCACCGCCTCTTCCAAGGTCGCCTTGACCTGATCCGCCGGGCCATCCGGACCGGCCAAATCCTGAAGCGTGTCAAAGGCGCCGCTGAAGAGATTCGCGATCTGCGGCGCACTCTCCAGCAAACTGCCTCCGGACTTAATCGCGTCGATCACCTGCATCGCCGTTCCGGCGTGCTCCAGCACCGGCCCCGCCTGGCCGACCAGGCCTCCGAGCTGCCCCAGATTCGCAAAGAGCCCGGCGCTGCCTCCCAATGCTCCCGCTCCGCCCGCAGCTCCGAGCACACCCGCGCCCGCCCCACCGGTGGCCACCCCCAGGGCAACCTTGGTCACAATCGGACCAACCGTCTCGTAAAACATCCCCACCACATCACTGGCTGAACGGCAAAACCCCGCGATCTCATCGCCACCACAGGCCTCGGCCACATGGCCGGCCACCTTCAACCCGTTCTCCAACCCTCCGGCAAAATTGCCCGTCCCGAAGTCGATCGCCGCCCCGGCAACATCGCCAATCCAGTCCGGTAACCCCAGCCCATCGAGCGCATTATTGGCTGCCGTCCCAATGCTACTCTTTCCGGTGAACACATCTTTGATCAGCCCGAAAAAACCCTTCTTCTCCCCCCCGCCAACCTCCACACTATCGCCTGCCCCCACGCTGCTCGGAGCGCTCGCCTCCAGGCTCGCCGCCGACCCTCCGATCTCCAAAATCGCCGCCGCGGCATTGCTCAGTGCACTCGAAATTTCCATCGCCAGCCCCTCAAGTTCACATCCTCTCCCCGGGCGGCGTACTCCTCTCCAACTGCCTACTCACCGCCCCTGCGTTCTCTGTTATCGAGCTCACGGCGACGATCTTGCGTCCTTACCCCTTATTTTTGCTTTTTTCTCGCTCCCCACCTCCAGCACCAGACAAAAAACCCTGCCGGGCTAATCGCCCGGCAGGGTTTCAATCCTTCTCCCCCAGTCCCCTCCGCCAAAGCCCCTTAAGCCTCGTGCAACTCACGCCACGGCTCGTAGTAACTCCGGCGAATCAACTGCACGGCACGCTCCACAAAGGCCACCAGCGGCTCCGAACCAATCTCCTCAATCGGATTCTCAAGATGCCCATAGGTATGGACCGGAAAAGACTTCGGCTCCAACGCCTCTCGCCCCTCGATAAACGCGTTCACCGCGTCTCGATGCTCCTCGCTGACCTCTTTACCCGGATGTGGCGAGGCGTAGAGCTTGACCACCCCACGGGTATTCACATCCAGAATCGCGTACCCGATCGCTCCATAACGCAGATTCATCCCCCCCGCCTGACCGCCTCCAACCTGCATATCACAGCCGAGCCGACGCGCGCTGATGAGCACCTGCTCAATCGCCTCTCGTCGCTCCCTTCCACCCCGCTCTTCCGCTTTCTTGACCACATCTAACGTGTCCATTCGCTCTCCTGGGTGCTGTGTTCACATCGCCCACGAAGCGCGTCTTCCAGATGAAGGTACGCCACGCAGGCGCCCAACATCTTCCTCCGCTCAAGAAGAACTGGACCTTTCAAAGCTGAGCTTTTTTGCGCCGAAATCCGCATCGGACGCCAGCGCTGCGAATAAGCATGTGCGTTCACACGCCGCTCATGACCCGATCACTGACCTTCTGACCAGGAGAGCTGAGTATAGATAATCCATATATATTGTCAACTTACCCCACCCTGTCACCGCTGCCGAGAATTACCAGGACCTCTCCCGACACGTCCGCATATAGCCGACACCACCATTCTCGGCGCCCAGATCAACCCAGCACATAGAAGAGAATCGCAAGGTAGTGACACACGCTCCCGCCGAGCACAAACAGGTGCCAGATCGCGTGGTTCAAAAAGAGCCGCTCCCACACAAAAAACGCCACGCCAGCCGTGTAAAGTAAACCCCCACCAAAGAGCAACGCCACGCCAGCCGGCTCCATCGCAAGCCAGAGCGGCTTAATCGCAAACACGATCGTCCACCCCATCAACAGATACAGCGCCAGACTCACCCCCTCAAAACGTCCAAACCAGAAGAGCTTGATCGTCACCCCCAGCAGCGCCATCGCCCACACCCCCGCCAGAAGGCTCCAGCCCAGGGGGCCCGCCAAAGTCACGAGCGCAAAGGGCGTATAAGTTCCTGCAATCAGAAAAAACACCGCACAATGGTCGACCACCTGCAGCGCCCGCCGCACCCGGGGATGCGTCACACTGTGATAAACCGTGGACGCCGCAAAAAGCGCCACCAGCGTCAGGCCATACACCAGCGCTCCGACAATCTGCAGCCCCGCTCCCGTCGCCCATGCCGTAACGGCAAGCACCACAAAGCCCACAAGTGCCGCCCCCAATCCCACGCCATGGCTCACGCTGTTGGCGATATCTTCGGCACTAAAGATCTCAGTATGCGCGATCATCTCGCGGGCATCGCCGATCTTCTCGGCCAACTCCTCGATCTGCGAATCTCCGTGCTCAGTCTTTCGCCCTACGTTCGCGCCCATAGCTCTCCTGACTCCCCCGGAAGCTTCATCCACGGCCATTGATGCCTCCCGCCTTGTCGATGCTCCCACATCCCCCCTCGCGATCAAAGCCCCCTGCCCTATCCTTCCCAGGGGCATCGCAAAAGCGCTCTGCCACGCACAACGCTCCCCCCCTGCCGACGTTTCCACAACACGCCTGGCCACACACCGGCTCCGAGTTCTAATCCTCGTCCAGCAGAGCATCAAAAAGCGCGTCCTGCCCCCTCAAGTTCAGCCACGGAAAGTGATCCGCACCGTTCACCGTCCAGAGCTCCACACTCATTCCCGACTCACACTCCGCCCAACGCTCAATGGTACTTTCGCGACCGAAAACGCCACTGCTCAGATCCACCGGGCCCTCCTCGGTGGGCACCCCCGCACATCCGTTGCGCTCAACCCAGCGGGCCACCACGTCTTGCACACCGGGAAAATCATCACGCCCAAAACTCCCCCCCTGGTAGGGAATGACATTATCCTCGGTCCCGTGAACGTGCAGTACCCGCAACGGCGAAGGCGTTCCACACGCGCTGGCATCCGCCAGGCTCGAGCCCGAGGCGACTGCCACGCCCCGAATCTTCTCGCTGAGTTCGCAGGCCATCCGGTAGCTCATGAACCCTCCGTTGGAGTGCCCCATAAAATAAATACGCTCCGGGTCCACGGCCAGTCGCTCCTGGGCCTCCTCGATCAACGCGCTCAGATACGCCACGTCATCGACGCCAACATCCGCGAAGTCGCAGCAGGCCGGCGTCGCATTCCAGAAGGCCAGATCGCCAGCCCCCAACGTTCCTTCGGGCATCAGTGCGATAAAACCTCGCTCCTCGGCTTCGCGTCGCACGCCAAAATAGTCGTCGATCCAGTCCGGTGATGCCGAAAAACCATGCAGTGCGATCACCAGCGGCCAGCGCTTGTTCACATCGTAGTCCACCGGCAACACAGGCTCGACCGGACGTTCCCCCCCGAGGGGCTCTCCGTCCCAGACCGGCGCATACGGCGGCCCCGAAGGCGCCTCTTCCACGGGCTGACCTGTGGGCTCCCCGCATCCGAACCATCCCGCCATAAGTAAAACCATCCCCCCCAACACCGTTGATGTGACGCCGCGCACCAGACACCTCGTAGCTTTGAGTCAATCTGCCTTCAGCTCTCCACTCTCTCTTAACCGATCGGTGTCAAACCAGCCAGACTTCCCCCGCTCAATGCACCATCATTCCCGCACAACATCGCTTGTATTTTTTCCCGCTCCCGCACCCGCAGGGATCATTTCGCCCGGGCACCGCGCTCACACGCTCGGGCTTCCGATAGCTGAGGCGACGCCCCATATGAGCGAGCAGACTTGCACCAATGCCCGGCGCCCATCCCTCCCCCGGCGGAAGAATCTCAGCTCGGGGATACAACTCTTCCGCAGAAATCGCCGCGAGATAGGGCAACGCGTACACCAGCATCGTCAGGTTCGCGCCGCCCCCATGATCATCAAAGAGCATCAGGTGAAAGAGCGAACACAGCTCGTCCTCGTTCAACGCCTCCGGAGCCACCCAGCCTTCGGCCTCACCATCGCCATCCCCGAAACTTCCCTCATACTGCTCCAGCGCCATCTCGCAGAAGCGCTGCCGGTGCGAGTCCGGATCTTCCAGCGCCGGAAGCAACTCCTCCCGGCACAGGCTCCGCATCCTTTCGACCTCGGTCAGCGCTTTCTCTGAACTGTCGTCGCCACTCGGCGGCCAGCTCTTGAGCAGCTTTATCCACGGATCAAAGTACTGCTCATGACGCAGCGCAATCACCGTCAGCGCCATCGCACTGAAGAACCCTCGCGACACATGTTCCTCATGTTCCATCCGCGCCATCAGCCCCGGAGCCAGGACTTCTCCCATCTCACCGGCACACCACAGAACCCGCGTCGCCACGCCAAACCATCCTTCACTCCACAACCCATAAAACATCTCCCCAAAACTCTCCTCTATGGCCCGAGGATGGTCGACCCAGGCCCCATACATCGCGTTCCATTCCGCGCCCAACACCATCATATGCGTGAGCATAAACACATCCTCCCAGTGCTCGCGCGCCAACCTCCTCATCCTCCCCTTAACGCGACGAACCCGCTTGCCCCGTGACCCCAGCCGAGCCGCCAGCAGCCCGCGCCTTCGTTGAAGTCGCCCCTGCGCTTGCCACATCCACTCCAACACACTCGGATAGAGCAGCGGGGCCCCACGTTTAAGCCTCTCAAAACTCTCGCGTGTGAGCACATTAGCCTCCCGACGCAACACCGCGAGCGCCTTCCTCGGATGAATCTCTTTTCCCTCCAGATCTGCCATATACCCGCGTATGCGCTCCAACATCTGATGCAACCTCACCGTGCGACTGCGTGGCAGCACGTAGAGATTGCGCGGCTTCATCCCCGCCCCCAGCACCGTCACGAAGGCCCCATCCCGTGTCGCTACCACATGAGCCCCGTTGGGCTCGTCGGAGAGCGCCAGCGCCACGCGCTCAAAGGCTTCGGGAATGGACTCTTTCTCCAGGTATGCACGTACAAATTTCGCGTCGTAGTACAACGACAGCGCCAGCTCCTGCTCCTCGCCATCGACCCGCTCCAGACGTTCCAGAAAATGAACCTGATGACCGGCGTAGTTCATCGCATCGCCCTCCCGTGCAATGACTGCTTGTACTGCTTTTTATGAGTGGAGCACTCACTTTAGCGCGCCGAGCCCCAAACCTCAAAGCACCTCCCCCTAAAGAAGTCCCCCTAAAACCTACGCCACGGCCCGCATCGCCGCGCGAGCAAGACACAGACCACCGCCCCATTCTCAACCTCGGGTCGACCGCGCGCCTGAACATGTGCCCCCTGATCGTATGTGCAACCCCAAACACAAATCCTTGACGAATCTTCAGTGGTCCACAGGTTTCTCGGCATACTGCCCCCTCGGCGTTCACACGCTCGTAAACGGCCCCGGTACCCACGTCTCGTCACCCTTTTGGAGACCTCACGCAATGACCGATCAGCCCGACGCAAACGGCCCCGACCTCACCCAAGGCATCGCGCTCTCGGAGCTTCGTCCTGGCGAGCCCTTTCTCGGACACGTCGGCGATGATGCGGTCGTTGTGGTGCGCCTGGCCGACGAGATACGAGCCATCAGCGCGCGCTGCACCCACTACGGAGGGCCCCTGCACCGGGGCCTGGTCGTGGAAGACACCATCCACTGCCCCTTGCACCACGCTGTTTTCAGTCTTCGCGATGGCAGCGCCCTGGGGGCCCCGGCGCTCTCCCCGGTGAGCTGCTATCCGGTGATTGTGGACGGCGAACGCGTCCGAGTCAGGGCGCGAGAAGACGTCCCCCGGCGCCATCTCAGACGCCCTGCGATCAACGCGCTGGTGATCGTCGGCGCCGGAGCAGCCGCAGCGGCAGCCGTGGAGCTGATGCGCCACGAAGGGTTCGAGGGCACCATCACCATGATCGGCCAGGAAGAGAGCGGCCCTATCGACCGCCCCAACCTCTCCAAAGATTACCTCGCCGGCGATGCCCCCGCGTCGTGGCTACCACTCGGAGGAGACAAGCGCTGGGAAGAGCTTAACGTCAACCTTCTTAAGGATACCCGGGTCACCCGCATTGAGCGCAAAGCCCGACAGGTCGTCACCGACAAAGGCACCGCCTTTGAGTACGACGCGCTTCTCTATGCCACCGGTGCCGAACCCCTTGTGCCTCCCATCGAAGGCCTGGAGCAGACAACGCACTTCACGCTACGAAGTTTCAACGACTCCCGGCATATCAGCCAGGCGGCCGATTCCGGCAAACACGCCCTCATCGTAGGGGCCGGCTTCATCGGGCTGGAAGTAGCAGCCTCGCTGCGCAAGCGCGGTCTCAACGTCACGGTGGTGGCTCCCGAGGAGCTCCCCCTTCAACCTGTCCTTGGCGAGGAGCTCGGCCGCCTGGTCCGAGACACTCACGAGGCTCAGGGCGTCGACTTTATGCTGGGCACCGGTGTGGAGAGCTTCGAGCCAACCCGTGCCCACCTGAGCACCGGGCAACACATCGACTTCGACTTTGTGGTCCTGGGCACGGGCGTGCGCCCCCGTACGGAGCTGGCCGAGGCCGCCGGACTCAAGGTCGATCGGGGCATCCTCGTCGATCGCCAGATGCGCACCAGCGATCCGGCGATCTTCGCCGTGGGTGATGTGGCTCGCTTTCCCGAACCCGCCAGCGACGCCCCGGCCCGCGTGGAACACTGGGTGCTGGCCCAGCGCCTGGCTCAACGCGCGGCCAGGGTGATGCTAAATCTACCGGTGGAGCCCTTTTCCCTGGTCCCCTTCTTCTGGAGCCGTCACTTCGATCTCAACATCCGCTACGTCGGCCACTGCGAACACTTCGATCGGGTCCTCATCCACGGCTCGCTCGCAGAACGCGACGCCATCGTGGGCTACATCCATCAAGACCGCATCGAGGCCGTAGTTACCCTGGGACGCCCTCGCGCGAGCCTGCGCGCCGAGCAGGCCTTCGCCACCAACGATCAGGCCACGCTCAGGCACCTGCTTCAGATGCAAGAACCACCGTACTCCCCGGCCCCGGAATCACACCCACCAACGCCATAGGGCGCTCCCCCCCGGGCACGCCTCTCCCTGGGATGGCCAGGCAGCCCCCCGGATGCGAACGATGGCGCGCGAGCACCAGCGGAGCGCACCACCGGCATCGCCCCGCACGCTCGGGTCGATGGTCAGCCACAGCTCGGTGGCGATGACTCAACGCTATTCTGGAGTTCGGACGGAATCGAAGCACGCCGCACTCGACACGCTCTCGCAGACACGGCGCTGGATGGCGTCGACGCTGCACTGGTCGAGCAGGCCATGGGGCTGGCTTCACTTGGTACGTTTACCTGGGACCGCATCGGCGAGCTTGGGACGCTACCGACGCGAGCACACTGGATGCCCCTTGATGGCTGTGTTTTTGTTGAATGCGCAAGGCGGGATTCGAACCCACGACCTCTGGCTCCGGAGGCCAGCGCTCTATCCAGCTGAGCTACTCGCGCGTCGCGCTCTCGTAGAGGCGAGCAGCAGGCACGCTAGGTGAAACGTCTCTAGTCGTCAACCCCAAACGCTCACGCGACTCTCACGGACCAAGGTCGTCACCCACGCCGGTCGGCTCATCCTCACTGCCCTCCAGAGGAGACTCCTTCGGAGCACGACGCTGAATGCAACTATCGAACGCCTCGGGGTCCTCGGAACTTCGGCGCGCATCATGACGGTAGATATCCGCCAGGAAGTTGGCGTGGCCGGCTTCATCGATCCACACGGTGTAATATTCGATGAACACCGGCAGCTGACGCTCAAAATCGATCTTTCGCGTACGCCCCGAGTCGATCAGCTCATCGACATTGAGCTCCTCCCGCCCCTGATACTCGGCCAGAAAACGTGCCAACTCCACCGGTTGATGCACGCGCACACATCCGGAGCTGAACCCGCGCACCGGGTAGTCAAAATAATGCTTCTGGGGGGTATCATGCAGGTAGATATTTTGCTCATTGGGGAAGATGAACTTCGCCACCCCCAGCGCGTTGTCGGGCCCGGGCTTCTGGCGCACGGCCTCCCCGCTTCCCAGCTGAAGAACCTCGTAGCCTTTCTCCTCGTAGTAATTCGGGTTCCTTGCAGCCTTGGGCGCCAGCGACTCACGCACCAGACGCGGCGGCACATACCAGGACGGGTTGAGGATCATATGCTCCATCGGCGCCCACTGCACCGGTGTGGCGTTGGGATACTTCCAACGGCCGCTCTCGCTGTCGCACACCCGCTTGTTGTTGCCGACAACCACCCGAAAGCGCATCTGCCGCTCTCCCTCCACAAAGACCTCGGCGTGAAAGTCAGGGATGTTCACAAAGACGAAGTCCTCGTCTCCATCCATCTGACTCTCCCGCCAGCGCCCCAGCGTCAGCTCCATCTGCGCGAGCCTTCTCTCGGCGCTCACGTTGAGACTTCGCCACACCCCGGCGGTGGGCTCGCCACGCTCCTGGAACTGATGGGTCTGGCGATACAGCCGCATCGCTTCGATGAGCGCAGCATCGACGACGTCAGGATCGACCTCGGGCACCACCTCGTCCGCCGGCACCTCGTCCGCACTCGCCGCATCGCTACGCGCGACCTCCTGCTCCGCACTCGCCGCATCGCTACGCGCGACCTCCTCATCCGGATCCAGCACCGCGGCACGCGCGACCTCCTCATCCGGATCCAGCACATCGGCACGCGCGACCTCCTCATCCGGATCCAGCACCTCGGCACGCGCGACCTCCCCATCCGGATCCGGCACATCGGCACGCGCGACCAACTCCGCCGACGCCTCTTCGGCCTCATCACCGGGCTCGACAACCTCCTCATCGGGCTCCACCGGCGAGAGATAGCCCTCTCGCCGCAGCCGCTCGCGCAAGACGCCCACCCGTGGGCTACGCGTCCCCTCGCGAAGCGACACCGGACGCACCTGCGGCCACCCACCTGCGGCCACCCACTCCCGATAGCGCTGCGTGGCCTCAAAGAGCGCCCGGTACTGGGGATGATCGGGCTCCAGCCCCCGGAACACCTCCTGCACATCGTCGGCCCCCCGGGCCTGGTTCAGCGCTCCCAGCGTGCGTTGCATCCTCCCCAGAATAAGCTCGGTGGAACCACCGGCATCGCGCAATTCCCGCCAGCCCAGGCGATTGAGGTTGGCGTGACGCATCTCCCGGGCGTATCGCAGCGCGGCGTCCGCCACGTAGAGCTCCAGCTCGGCGCGCAACGCCGAGCGCTCGGCAAACGCCCGGCCCCGCTCCCGCACATACTCCTGTACCCGCTCCAGCCCCGCCCCCCCGCGGATCAGCGTACGCTCAACCACCGGCCCCTCCAGCCCCCCATGAGTCTCAGCAAACGCACTGACCGCCACGACCAGCGACTCCACTTCCTGAGGCTGGAGCTTAAAGGCGCTCTCCTCGCCAGCGGGCTCATCGGGACTCAACGCCGCGATACGCGCCTGGAGTTTCTCAATGCGCTCCAACCCAAAGAGCGTCAGCTCGATGCCGTGCAAGGGGGCCTTTCGCACCTCCTCCAACACAGCGATCCCCACCTCATTAAGCCCCCCTGCGTCGGTCAAAAAGGGCCAGCGCTCTCCATCCACATACTCGCGCTGATACACCGTCGAATAGCGCAGCCCCGACTGAACCCGCGCGGCAAAAGGCCGGGCCGCCTCATTTGCCACCAACGCCTCCACGGCTCCGCGCAGCGCCTTCTCGCGGGCAGCCTCTTCCAGCACCGGCGCCAGCTCCCCGACACGCGACTCCACCAACTGACGGGCCGCTTCCACCGGCACGGGCAGCGGCCCGGGAGCCTCACTGCCCTCCATGCCACAGCTCGCCAGCACCCAGGCACAGCTCGCTACTGCCAGCCTCTTTTGCCATCGCCCCAGAATATCCACTCGCTTCATGACCGAGTTCCTTCGCTACTGCCCGGGCGGCCGGACTTGTCCGCCGCCTCTCTAACCTCTAGCCTTGCCCCACCCCCCTCTTAAGGAGCGGACCCTATCAGAGGCCGGGGCTTCGCCCAAGAAATCAGCGCCCCCCTCCTCGGGCGCGCTTGCCCGTGACCCGCCTGAACATCAGAACCTAAAAGCATATTATTTCCAGGAACTTACCATGACCGACATCTACCTTGGTTCAAAATCCGCGCTGCTGGTGGTCGACGTCCAGGAGCGTCTGCTCAAGGCGATGCCCGAGCCCGAGATGGAGCGCTGCCTCCATGCCACCAAAACACTGGTGGAGCTGGCCAAAGAGGTGGGCGCCCAGATCGTCTACACCGAACAGTACCCCGGGGGCCTGGGTCCCACCGAAGCCTCGCTCCTCCAGGCGCTCAACGACGCCGATGCAGAACGCGTCGAAAAAATGACCTTTGATGCCTGCGCCGCTCCGGAGTTCCACCGCTTCCTGATCGAACTTCCCAAACGCATCGTCGTCTGCGGCATGGAGGCACATATCTGTGTGCAGGCTACGGTGCGCGCGCTGATCGAGCACCGCCACCGGGTCTTCGTGCCCTTCGACGCGGTGATCAGCCGCCGTCTGGAGAACCGCGACAACGGCCTGCGGGTGATGGAGCAGGCCGGCGCTGTCATCACCAACTACGAGACGGTGGTCTTCGACGCACTGCGAAGCGCCGAACACCCGGCGTTTAAGACCTTCTCCAAAAAAGTGCGCTGAACCTCAACCCTCAACGGCCACAGCGCCTGGCGCGTCCCAGAACCCCCGCTGCGGCGACTCCAGCCAGCGCTCCCAACGCGCCGCATAGGCTGGCCAGCACAGACTCTCGACCCGTGCGCGCGTCTGCGCCCGCAGCGCCAGATAGCCTTCGGGGCTCCGAGCCTTGAGTTCGGCCACCCGTCGCAACGCGCCGCGAAGCTCATCGGCGCGTTGCGCCACCTGCCAGTCGGGCTCGGCCAGCCACCGCTCCACCCCGGGCACCTCCCCTACCACCGGCACCGCCCCCACCCCGGCGGCCTCCAGCAGCGAGACGGGCATCCCCTCGTGACGCCCCGACGCCATGCGGCGAGAGGGCATCACAAAAACGTCCAACCGGTGCAGGAATGAAGCCTTCTCCGCGCCGCTTAAGTGCCCCCTGAAGCACACACCCTCCTCCCCGCCCGGGCGCTCCAAACGCCGGCGCTCCGCCCCCTCGCCAGCGATCTCCAGCGTGACATCCAGCCCCGCCGACCGTAGCTCCTGCACGGCGCGTATCGCGCGATCCACGCCCTTTATCGGCACCAGACGCCCCATAAACCCCACCCGCAACGCCCCATCTCCCCGCCACGCATCAACTCCCGGGGCGCCCTCAGGTGCCGGCCCGTCGTAGCCCATGGGCGCCACCGGCGTCGCCCCGCCTCGCCCCGGCGCACCGGCCAGCCTGGCGAGCGTCGCGGCCAGAGGAGCGCTGCTCATCGTCAGCGGGCCGGCCAGCGCCGCGCGCGCCAGACGCGCGCTCACCGCAGCCGGCAACCCACCCAGCGCATGCACCCCTCCCGAATGCCCCACAATCGCCGAGGGCACCCCCGTCACCCGCTCCACCGCCCGGGCCACCAGCCCACCGGGCAACACCCAGTGCCCCACCACCCGGTCGCATCGCTCCCGGCGTACCTCGGCCAGCGCCGCTCCGAACATGGCCGCTACCGCGGGCACGGCCAACGCCGCCAGCCCCGGCTCTCGCTCCAGGTTCTCCGGCCCTCCCTGCCCAAAAAACAGGCGCTCCCAGGGCCGCGGAGCATAGGGCACAAATCGCAGATCCACCCCTCGCCGCACGCCTCCCCGAGCCTCCGGACCGCGAAAACACAACACCCTCACCCGATGCCCCCGGGCGACCAGGCTCTCGCACCACCGGGCCACAAAAGCCCCGGCACCGTCCCCCTCAAAGCGCGGGTAGCTGCTGGTCAGAACCACCAGGTTCATCCCCGGACCTCACTCCGCCGCAGCGCCAAACGCCTCGCCCGAGTCGACCGCCCCCACCACCGGCGGCGGCGCCACCGGCAACCGCGTCGGCGCCGCGCGCCGAGCCGCCGCCCGGGTGCTGCTGCCCCGCCCGGTCCAGCGCCGCCAGGCTCCCCGCATCAAAATCCCGCTGATAGGCCCGATCACCTTGGTGATCTTCAACCCCGAGACCTCATCGGCGTACACCGGCCGCACCACCGGCTGCGCCACCCGCGCGCCGCGCTCGGCCAGCCGAATTAACATGTCGTTGGGATAACCATAGCGCGGGTAGAGCTCGCCAAGCGGCAGCCGCTCCAACATCGCTCGACCGATCGCGGTGTAGCCGCACTGCGTATCTTCCAGGCCCTCCAGCCCGCTGACCACGCTGGTCAATCTCCCCAGCGCCCAGGTGCCCGCCCGGCGCAGGGGCGGCATCCGACCGATCTCGTCATGGCGCAGGCGATTGCCTTTGACGTAATCCGCCTCGCCACGAGCCACCGGCGCGATCACATCGGGCAGATCCCGGGGGTCCATCTGATCATCGGCCGCCATCACCACAACCACATCGGCCCCCAGCTGCAGCGCGCGCTCATAACCGCTCACAATCGCCCGCCCCACCCCGTAGTTGAAGCCCAGACGCACCACCTCCACCCGCGCCTCCCGGGCCGCCAGCCCCCGGGCGACCTCAAAGGTGGCGTCCGGCGAACCGTCATCGACCACGATCACATCATCAACGTAGGCGGGGAGCCCGGCCAGCGTTCGCGGCAAGATCGCCGCCTCACAGTAAGCCGGCACCACCACAGCCACGCGCTTTGCTTCAAACATCTCAACCTCAATCGCCGCCGTCCGACCTCGGGATCAACGGCCTATCATGCGCCCGATCGCATCGCTCATCAGCCCAGCAACCGACGCACACCTCCACGTCCAACTCTCAGCGCGTCACAAACCAGGGGCTCGGATCGATGGCTCGTCCGCGCTCACGCAGCTCAAAATACAACTTCGGTCCTTCCAGACTCCCGCTCTCCCCGCTGACCCCCAGCACATCGGCACGCCCCACGCGTTGTCCGACTGCCACCTCCACCGCGCCCAGATGCGCGTAGAGTGAGTGATACCCCCCGCCGTGGTCCACGATCACCAGCCGACCGTAGCCGGTGAAGCGATCGGCAAACACCACCAGCCCCGACGACACCGGCCGCACATCGGTGCCGGCCTCCACCCGATACGTCAACCCGGTATGGCGCACCAGGGTCTGCGAGCCCTCCAGCTTGCGTGGTCCAAAGAGATGGGCCGCGGCTTCGCTCACCGGCGGGACCAGCGCCCCTTTCTTGCGATGAAAATCTGCCGTCGAAGGATTCTCCGGCATCGACTCCCCGGCCTCCTCCAGCGCCTGAGCCGCCTGCACAAAAGCCCCGCTCAGCCCTCGCCCACCATCTTTAAGCGCCCGCTTAATCCACAGCTGGCGCTCCGCCTTACGGGTCGCCAATTTAGCCGCATCGCCGGCCAACTCCACGTCGAGCGCGGTGCGCCAGACCAGGAGCTCGGCGCCGCGCTCCACCCCCTGCGCCAGCTCCTTAAGCGTACCCACATCGTCGCCGATGCTCTCCTCCAGCGCCCCGGTCTCACTGAGCTGCAACAGGCGAGAAAGACGGTCGGCATCGGCCGGAGGCTGCCACACTGCCTGTCGAGCCGCCTGCCGATCGGCCGCATCCCACAAGGCCAGACGCTCGCTCACCTGGCGACGCATCCCCCGGGTCGCTCGCCAGACCGCGCGCTCATCGGCCATCACCAGGTCGCCGCTGCCATCGATCGTCCGGGCCTGCGCGCGCTGACGCTCCAGCGCATCTTCCAGTGCCAGCACCTCGCGCTCTCGGGCATCCAGCACCTCAAGCCAATCGCCTCCCGGGCTCCCGGATCCGGCCAACGCATCGCCTCCCACAAAGACGCTCAACACAAGAAGCGCCCCCAGACTCAGCGCGCGCCATGGTGTGCTCTCTCGACCTGCCATCACGACCTCCACTCCAGAAGCGGACGCAGCGCTCCTTCACGCACCGGCCTCTTCGAGTCTCCCCGCTGCGGGCGCCGCAGCACCCAGCCGGCAAGAGCGCCGGCCAGCCCGCCTCCCAGCACCTGGAGCATCATCACCGGAACAGCGGCCCCCGCCCCCAGCGTGGCGTCCAGCAAGAGCGGCTCCAGCGCCCCGCGCAACGCATTAAGACTGACCACCGTCGCCAGCGCCGCGGCCACCCCGGCCGCTGCCCCCACCACCAGGCCTCTCACCAACGTGGGTCGACTCAACGCGACCTGCGAGGCCCCGAAACGCTCCAACATCGCCTGTTCTGCACGCTCATCTTCGCGCACTCGCCACAGCAGGCCCCCCAGCCCCAGCACACCCCCGAGCAGCCCCAGCAACCAGCCCGCCCAGAGCCCGCCGCCCAATACCTTCCACGCGGCCACCGCCTCCAGCGCCCGGGCCTCGGGAAGATCCACGGCCACCACCTCCTCCCGAACTTCCAGCGCCGCGACCTGAGCCACAAGCTCCATGGAGCGGCCCGGCATCACCGCCGGCTCAACCTCCAGGATCACCGGCAGCATGGCGGCCTCGACCCCCATCCGACGCACCTCCTCCTCTCCCAGGCGCTGCTTCAACACCTTCATGCTCTCGGCCGGCTCACGTCGATGCACCGCGCTCACCCGCGACCAGCCCTCAAGCTCCGCGATCAACGCCTCCAGGGTGGCCTCCTCCGGTTGCGCCTCCACGTACACCGCCGGCCAGTAGTGCCCGGCCCCGCCCTCCTGGGCCTGGCGAAGCTGCGCGCTGCCCAACCACACCACGCCCCCCCACCAGAGCAGCGCCCCCAGCCCCAGGACCACCCCCAGCGTCCAGATCCGACGGGCTCCCAGCCCGATCAAAGGTGACCTCAACATGACGCCTCCTCCACAACCTCCAGCCCGCCCAGACGGAGCACCTCCCCCTCACGCGCACGACTGGTGGGGCGGCGCCCCAGCACGACCACCGTGCTTCCCCCTTCCTTAAGCTGCCAGAGCCACGAGAGCACCCGCCCACGCCACGCGGCTTCCAGCCCCTCCTGAACTGCGTCGACCACAACGAGCTTCGGCCTCCCCACAGTGGCCATCACCACACCGAGCAAGGCCCGCTGCTGCGCCGAGAGCTCCGCGCCACAGACCTCCCGACAGGCGTCCAGACCCAGCGCTCCCAGCGCCTCTTCGGCCGCGACCAGCGCGCGCCCCTGCTGCCCACGGGCGACCATCGGCAACACCGCGTGCTCGATCACGGTGCGCTCCGCCAGCACCTGCGGCCACTGCGCACATCCCCCGATCTCGCGACGCACCGCCGCCAGTCCCCCTCGTCCCGCCCGATCCAGGTTCCGGCCGGCCACCACCAGGCGCCCACTCGCCGGCAAACTCCCCAGCGTGAGCACCTCAAAAAGCGCACTCTTGCCACTGCCGGCGCCACCCACGACCTCGGCCCACTGCCCGGCTTCCACTCGCCAGGTCAGCGCGCGCGACACTGCCCCCCCGGCAAACGCGCCCGGGATAATGACGTCATACAATGCGATCATGAATGGAAACGTTCCCCGGTCACACTCATCCTGAGGCAACCTCTGCCGGACTCGCGCTCATCGGTGAATGAACGCCTCTACAAGCTCGGTCAACGAGAGATCTTCGTCGATCGGATCGAGCCCGTTATACGCCGCCACACCGGTCGACGGGAGCTCCGACGGCCCTTTGGCCGCCCGCGCCAGACCGGCCTTGAGCTCATGCACATTAAAGCGGCCCGAGAGCTCTCGACCACGGCGACGCCCGGCCTTCTCCTGCACCGGCGCTTCAACCTCGGCCTCATCGACCACCGAAGCGCTGGATTCCTTGAGATTGGCCAACTTATCTTTGAGCTGAGACAGCCCCACATGACCATCGCCACCGAGCCCTTCGAGCGTTTCCGCCTGACCTTCTTCAACCGCCAGCGCCGCGGCCGGCACCCGCTCCTGCGAGGGGTTAAAGACCTCGGTCTTGGCCTCCACGTCCTCCTCGACCGCCTCTCCCTGGGGCTCCAACCCCACCATATGGTCGTACTCGCCAGAGAGCAGCTTCTTGTAGAGGGTGCGGTGGCTCGCCTGCATCGCGCTTTTCACTTTCTTGTCGCGCGTCTTACCGGTGAGCCCCACGATCAACTCGGCGTAATTGGTGATCCGTGTATCGAGGATCGCCCCGCCATGAAAAAGCTGCGTCTCAATGGTGTCGGTACTCGAGCCCCGATCTTCGGTCTGAATATGAAACGTCTTCCCGCGGTGCTCCACGTCGTTGTTGTAGCCAATCAGCATGCAGGACTCCGACCTCTTGAGCGGCGCCGGCGACCAGTCGACCGGCAGGGTTCATATCGAGCGAAAATTAGCACAGCCCTTCAGCGCTGAAAACCACCAGCTACGTCCCGGCCCCTCAGCCCTGGCCCACCCCCGACACCGCCTGCTCGCGCTCATCCCAGAGCGGACGCCCGACAAACCCCATCGGAGCGGCCACCAGCTTCTGCGGAAAACGCTCCCGACGCGTATTATAGAAGGTCACCGCCTCGTTGTAGCCCGAGCGCATGAGCATGAGCTCATTCTCCACATCACGGAGCGCCTGCCCCAGACGCGCAACCTGCTCGTCGCTGCGCAGCTCGGGATACGACTCCAGTACTCCCATCATCCGCCGGGCCAGCACTTCCTCTTCTTCGGCCACCGCCTCCAACCCTTCCCGGCTCTTCGACAGGCGCTCGCGGCGCTCCCGGGCCGAACTCACCGCCTGGTGGAGCGCCTGTTCATGATCAAACATCCCGCGCACCATCTCTTCCAACGCCGTGATCAGATCAAAACGCTTCTTGAGCGAAACTTCGATATTGGCCCAGGCCCGATCCACCCGCAGGCGCATGAAGACCATGTCGTTGAACAAAAAGATCACCGGCATCACCAGCGCCCAGGCGCACACCACCATTGCCCCACCGGTGAACATCAACGGCGAAAAGGTCATGACCATCCCCAGCACACTCAGCGCGGCCCCGATCACCCCGACCACCCCCACCGCCAGCAGCCCGGTGCCCTTCTTTGCCTTGGAGCGCTGCACCCGCGCTTCCTTCCAGGTGCTGATAATAAAAGGCACCTCGCCGGCTCCCCGCCCCAGTTTCAACGTCGTGTAAGAGCCCTCCTCCACCACGGCCGTGCCCAGCACATAGATCTCGTCGCCTTCCTCCAGACGCCAGAACTCCTGCTTGTCATCCTTGCCGACCTTGCGCTCTTCATGATGGTCGGTGAGCAACTCCACGCCATCGGGCTCAATGAGAATCTTGCCGGTCGCGTCGACGCAGTAAAAGGGCCGTGCCTCATAGCTGCGAGTCCCCACGCCGCTCTTCTTGCCATCCCCACGCTTATCAAGCGTCTGAGGAGCCTCGGTGTACATCACGCAGGGCCGCTGCTTCAGCGGCGAGAGCACCGTCCCATGGTCCGGATGCACTTCGACGCGCCCTTTGAGTTCGGTCGTGCCGTAGACCACCGCCTCGACCGCCGGCGTGGGCAGGCTTCGCGAGACGCGCAGCCCCCGGATCTCGCGCAACCCCAGCCAGCTAAAGAGAAGCCCGAGCAACCCGGTCAAAAGCCCGCCGAGCAGGGCCTGTCCCACCGTCAATCCTCGACGCCAGACGCGTTCCACGTCGGGCTTCAGCGCCGTCTCCTCGGCATTAAGCACCACTTCGGCCGGACGCGCATACCCCAGCGCCAGCGCAAACAACACCTCCGGCGGCCGGCTCTGAAAACGACGCGCCTGCTCCACCATCGTCGCCAGGTTCGCGCGCATCAGCTGCACCCGCTCCCGCTCCGCCCGGCTGAGGCTCTTGAAGGGAGCCGCGTCGTAATTCCAGGCATGCGCCCAGTCGAGCTTCCATCCCTTGGCCGCGCTTCCCAGAAGATCGCGGGTGACCTCCTCGGTGGCCGTCCGGGCCTGCTCGATCGTCTGTTGATTCTGCTTCAGCTCCTGAAGAGTCAGACGCAGCCCCAGAACACTCAGAAAGAGGAGCATCACCACCGTCATCAGGCTGACAAAACCACCCACCGAGACAAATCCCAGTCCGTTAAAGAGCGCCCACACGCCCAGCCCCACCAACAAGAGCGCCACCAGCACAAACACATAACTCACCAACGAGGCATCGGCCCGGGCCCGCTCCCCACTCCCGCTGACAATCGCCGGCTTGAGCCCCTCGAGGTTCTCAAAGTCGACAAAGGTCCGGCTGCGCTCCAGCCGCACCATCCCCATCACCGTGGCCGTGGCCCCTACCTCCAGGCAGTACTCTTCAATACGCCGGTCCGCGGTGCGCTCCTCGTAGACCTTCTCCACCCGGAAGTTCACGTCTTTGTTCGGGTGCACCGCCACCTGGCCGCTATCATCTTTGAGCGTAAAGGGCGCCCGATTGGCCTTGCTCAAAACGCGATGCCACTTCTTCTTATCCGACCCGGAGCCCTGGCGCTTATACTCTTCCCGAAGGTGATACACGCAGGGCGCGTCATGACCGGTGGCCCTAAACACCTCCCCGGCCGAGACGACCTCACCGCGGAGCAGCGCTCCACCGGGCAGCGCCCCACCGATGCGCTGAATCACACCGCGATCGAGCTGACGCGCCTGCCCGAGCTCCGAAAAGCTCCCCAGCCCGGCGAGCAACCCCAACACCATCAGGAGCGCCCCCACGGCGGCCAGACCCAACTTCCCGGTCAACCCGCTGCCCTCTTGCTCCGACTCTTTCCCTTCACTCACCACAACTCCTGCTTCTGGCGGGCGAACCTCTCCATGTTCGCGCGCGATGCACGCACGAGGGCCGCGCCTTCAACCCCAACGTCACCCGTTCTTCTCGGGGCTCACCCTAGCCCGCCGGACCGCCCCCCTTCAAGACTCTGGCCGCCGACCACCACCTAAAAAAGCTGGTCTCCCACTGCGCCCCGGCTTATCGTGCGCCCCCGACGAGCTCCGGCTCGCAAACCACCGGCATCTTGACCCGACGAGTACCTATGCATCCCCACGCCCACCGCCCCATTGGCGTCTTCGACAGCGGCGTCGGCGGCCTCACCGTCATGCGCGCGCTGGTCGAGGCTCTCCCCCACGAAGACCTCCTCTACCTGGGCGACACCGCCCGCGTGCCCTACGGCAATCGCGGCGCCGAGACCATCCGCCGCTACGCCCTCAACGCCGCTCGCCTGCTGGTCAACCGCAACATCAAAGCCCTGGTCGTGGCCTGCAACACCGCCACCGCCTACGCGCTCCCCGCCCTCCAGGACGCTCTCGACATCCCGGTCTTCGGCGTCGTTGAGCCGGTCGCCGCCCTGGCCGCCGCCCGCTCTCAATCCGGACACATCGCGCTGATCGGCACCCGCGCCACCGTGCGCAGCCACAGCTACACGCGCGCGCTGATGAATCTTCGCCCCGATGCCCACGTCCACCCCATAGCCTGCCCCCTGCTCGTGCCCCTGGCCGAAGAGGGCTGGACCCGGGGACCGGTCGTCGAAGAGGTCCTCCAGCACTACCTTGAGCCACTGACCCGCTCCCCGATCGACACCATGATCCTCGGCTGTACTCACTACCCCCTGCTACGCCAGGCCATCTCCGAGGTCATCTCCCGGATTGCGCCTCACCCCGTGGAACTTCTCGACAGCGCCACGGCCACCGCCACCGAGCTCCGAGAGACCCTGGCCAGGCTTCAGCTCGCCACCACGTCGACCGACCCCGGTCAACATCGCTTCCTGCTCACCGATCTTCCCGAAGGCTTTGTCGAGACCGCCTCGCGCTTCTTTGGCCAGTCCGTCGCCGAGCGCTGCGAGCACGTCGACATCATCGACACCTTCGCCTCCACCCCCGGTTAAGCCATGGCTTCTCTTAAACCGCTTGTGTTCGCCATTGCCTCGGCCGCCACCCTCACCCTGGGGCTGGCCCACCAGGCCCAGGCGCAGGTCGTCGCCGGCCTGCAGACCAGCTATGGCGCCTCCGTCAACGCTCCCCTGCGCGAGGACCTCGACCAGGGCATCTCCGAGGCCTTCCAGCAGAACTCGCGCTTTAGCTACATCCCGGTCTCCCGGGTGCGCTCCCAGCTCAACCCGGTTGTCCGCGATTGCTTCACCGCCGATTGCCTCATCCGCGCCGGGGAATCCACCGGCGCACAGGCCGGCCTGCGCCTGACGCTGAGCGAAGAAGGCCAGATCTACACCTGGTCACTCGACATCTTTGAGCTGGCCGAAGGCACCGCGCTGGTCGAAGACCGCGGCGTCTGCGAGCTCTGCGGCCGCGCCGAAGTCGTCCAGCAGGTGCGCACCGCCATCGTGGCCAACCTCGCCACGCTCAACCTTCAAGAACGCGGTGCGCCCCCGCGGGCCGAGGCCCTCGACACCTCCTCGGAGGCCCCGGCCGCTCCCGGCCACAAGCGCCTCCGCGTGAGTGTGGTCCCCGCCGACGCCACCGTCTTTCTCAACGGTGAAAACGTCGGCCAGGGCGAACTTACCCTGGATGTGGAGCCCGGCCAGCAGGAGCTGCGTTTCGCCTCGGAGTCCCACCGTGACCTGCGGGAGACCATCATCGTCAGCGAGTCATCCCCCGACCTGATCATGGTGCGCGTGCACCTCAGCGGGGCGCCGGCTCCCCAGCGCGTGGTCGTCTCCCGGGGTAACGGTCTGGTCGACCACATCGAGGAGCGCCGCCTGGCCTACGGCTGGGCCGCCGTTGGAACCGGCGCCATGCTCACCGTGGCCGGTATCCTGCTCACCGCCCAGCAGGGCAAAGCCACCTGCGACGATGGCACCGCCTACTCCCGCTGCCCCACCCTCTACAACACCGCCCCCATGGGGCTGACCTTCACCATCCTGGGCGCCACCACCCTGGCCGGCGGCGCCGTCCTCCTGACCTGGCCCTGGCTCGCCGGGGAGGCCCGCCAGGCCGAGCCGGTCGGCGTGAGCCTGAGCCCGGCCCTGGGCAAGGGTTACACGGGATTGCACCTGGACGGACGTTTCTAACCCACTGAAACACATCACCTTTTTAAAGAACCCTCCCGAGGAACTTCTCGGCGAGGGCCTTTTTAATGCTCGGGCAACATCGCCTCAAAAGGAGTTCGGATGAGCTCCAGCCCCTCCTCCACCCGAAGCACCTCCCCGGGCCCCAGACACGACCAGCCCACGCCAGGATCCGGCCCGCTTACCACCAGCACCGCCCGAAAGCGCTCCCTCCCCACCCGCTCCACTACCTCCTCCGCTCGCCGCCCCCCGACCGCCGCCAACCCCTCCACCTGGCGCACCCACAGCGGCGACCCCAACGCCACAGCCACCATCCCGCGGCCCCGGGCGACCAACGCCGCCCCACCCCGATCGCCACCTCCCAGAAGCTCCCGGGCTCCCCACAAAACCCGACACATCGCCCGCGCCGCCGCCTCCCAGCGCTCCCGCTCCCCGGCGCGATTCCAGGCCGGCGCCACTTCCCCCAACGACGCCAGAAACATCACCTCCGCCAACGCCCGCCCCCCCAAACGCTGGCGCAGGTGCTCCGGCACCCACTCCCGCAACGCCGCATACTCCTCGGCGCTGGCCTCCCCGAATCCCTCCTGACACCACACCCACTTCCCCGCGCGAAAGGGCTGCAACGCTCCGGTGGGCACCCGGCCCTCGGCACTCTCGCGCACATGCCCCACCACCGCTCGACTTCGCAGATCGCCGATCAAGGCCGGCAGATCGGCTCCGGTGGCCCGCTTTCCCGGGTGCTTCCGCACCAGCGTTCGCCCCCCCTGCACCCAGCCCAGCCCCAGCCCGGCGCGCGCGCGTGGCGCTACCGCCCGCAACACTTCTCCCACCTCCTCCATCAACGCGCCGCTGAGGCTATCGTCGCTGCACACATACCCGAACATCTGTCCCATAACCCACTCCTGGTCTCCCCCTCCGTCTCAACCCTGACCTCTTCTAAAGATGCGCATCGACGCAGCGACGCCCAGCCGATCCAGATGACAAAGCCCCCGCCCTGTGAAATTCTCCCCGGGTCAATCCCAGGGCCCTTATCCCCGGCTGCCCATGCTCTCACCTCGTGTTCGCGTCACCCTGGCGACCCTCGCCCTCTCCCTCTCCGCCTGTTTCGTCAACGGCGGCCAGCCCTACGCACGCTCCGACCAGGCTCGCCCCTTCGAGGAGCTCGCCGGCCTGGCCTGCCAGCGCGGCGACCTGAAAGCCTACGAAACCCTGGCCGCCCGCAGCACCGAGCCGGTCTCCCCCTGCGTCGACGCCACCTCCAGAACATCGTCGGTCGAGCACCAGGACCGCACCGCCCCCTAAAACATCCAGAACCCCATCCGTGAGCCCCCTTTCATGACCACACTCTCCTACCGCGCAGCCCTCCTCGACATCGAAGGCACCACCACCCCGGTGACCTTCGTCTACGACGTCCTCTTCCCCTACGCTCGCGCTCATGCCGAGGCCTTCCTCAAAAGCGCCTGGGAGCGCCCGGAAGTCCAGGACGACATCGCCCTGCTACGCGACCAGGCCCGCCAGGACGCCGCCGGCGACTTCCCCGACGCCCCACAGATCCCCGACCGCGGCGACGCCGACACCCTGCGCCAGGCCGCCCTGGCCAACATCCACTGGCAGATGGACGCCGACCGAAAGACCACCGGCCTGAAGTCCCTCCAGGGAAAAATCTGGAAAGACGGCTACGCCGCCGGCACCCTCACCGCCTCGGTCTACCCCGACGTCTTCACCGCACTGCGACGCTGGCACGAAGCAAAGCTCCCGACCTACATCTACTCCTCCGGCAGCGTCGCCGCCCAGAAACTCCTCTTCGGCCACACCGAAGAAGGCGACCTCCGCCCGCTGCTCGCCGGCTACTTCGACACCACCACCGGCCCCAAAAAAGTCGCCCAAAGCTACCGGGATATCGCCGATGAGATCGGCGTCCCCACCGCTGACGTGCTCTTCGTCACCGACAACCTTCACGAGGCCATCGCTGCCCGCGAAGCCGGGATGCAAACGCGCATCGCCCTGCGCCCGGGCAACGCCCCCCTTCCCGAGCACGACCACCTCACCCTGACCTCCTTCGACGCGCTCTTCTCCCCGGCTGACTAAGCGCCTGCCCCGGCCTTAGAGCCAGCTCGGACTGGCGCCGCTTCCCTCCGAAGCCGGTGCCTCCAATGCCGGTGCCTCCGACGCCGGCGCTTCCGGCGCCGGTGCCTCCGTCCCGGCTTCGCTCGCGCCCGGCTCGCCGCTCTCCGGCGCCACTGTCCCCAGCGGCAGATCCGTCCCCAGGCGGTACGCCTTCCAGTCCACGTCGTCCGCCGTAAGCAACCCGCCCACAAACTCCGACACGCCGGCATGCGCCCGCACCAACGCGCTGTCGACCGGCTGCCCGCTCACCTCGGCCACCACCGCCGATGGCCAGTAGCCGTAATGCGCGAGCTTCTCCCCCGCGCTCTGCGGCCAGGGCACCAACGCCACCCCCAGGCCGATCAACGATACCCCCAGCGTCCAGGCCCGGTACGTCCCCCGCTGAAACACCCGCTTACAGAGCGCCGGCAATCCGAACACAAACATCGTGACCATCGCCGCGATCAACCACCCGGCCGAAACCCAGGGCGCGATCAACGCTCCCACAACCCACCACAGCACCAGCGCCGGCCCGTACCACAGCGCCACCCGCCCCATCATCCGCAGCGCCCGCTGCCCCACCCCGCGTCCCTGTCGGGCCTCTTCTTTGGCCTTGGCTTTGGCCGCCTTCGCCGCTTCCTTCTCCTGGGCCGCGGCTTGCTTCTCGGCCTGACGCGCCGCCTCGGCCGCATCCTTCTCGGCCTGCTTCTCGGCCTTCTTCTCGGCCCGACGCGCTGACCAGGATTTCTTCTCTTCTTCCTGCTCCTCGGCCACCACCAGGTCGCTCTCTTTGGCGAGCTTTTCAAACTCCCCCGCAAAAGGATCTTCGGCCCGCTCGGCGGTCGCTGTCTTCACGCCGCTCTCGGCACGAGCCTCCGCATCGTCTTCCAGCGACGCCAGAAAGGCCTCTAAATCTTCATCCGCCCCCGCTTCCGATGCCCCCTCCGCAGAGGTCGACACGCCCGGCGAAGACGCCCGCCCTTCGAGATCGCGCAGGAGCGCGGCGTACTCATCATCGTTCAACTCTTGATTCTTTTCGCTCATCGTCGCTCCTCAAGCCTGGTGCGCTGCGTTGTGCGGGACGCACCTGCTCTAAACCTACGGATCTTCGCCCCTTCAGCAACCTCCGCCCCCTTGGAACAACCCCCGCCTCATAGCCCTTCCGGACCACGCCCGAAATCAAAAACGCCGACGGCCCTCTCCTCGCGCTAAGGAAAGTGCCGTCGGCGCCTTGATCCGAAAAGCACGAGCCGCCCCTCACCGGAGCGAACTCGTACGCTGGCGATCACTCGCCGGCGGCCATCTCCTCATCCAGCGTGCCGAAGCGACGCTTGATGGCATCGGGAAGCTCCTCCGGAGACTCCACCCGGTGACGCAGCTTCTGATACTGCGTGGCGCCGGTTCCCGCCGGGACCAGACGGCCCATAATGACGTTCTCCTTGAGGCCGCGCAGGTAATCGACCTTGCTCGCCAGCGACGCCTCGGTAAGCACCTTGGTCGTCTCCTGGAAACTCGACGCCGAGATGAAGCTCTCCGTCGACAGCGACGCCTTGGTGATCCCGAGCAAGAGGTCCTGACCCACTGCCGGACGACCGCCCTTCTCTACGAGCTTGCGGTTGACCGATTCAAACTCCGCGCGCTCCACCTGCTCATCGGTCAGGAAATCGCTGTCGCCCACTTCGACGATGCGCACCTTGCGCAGCATCTGGCGCACGATCACCTCGATGTGCTTGTCGTTAATCCCGACGCCCTGGAGACGGTACACCTCCTGAATCTCGTCCACGATGTACTTCGCCAGATCCTTGCGACCCTTGACCTTGAGGATGTCGTGCGGGTTCTCCGAACCCTCCATCAACGCCTCACCGGCACGCACGCGGTCGCCCTCAAGCACCGTAATGTGCTTGTTCTTGGGGATCTTGTACGATTTCGGATCACCAACATCGGGGGTCACGATGACCGTGCGCTTACCCTTGGTCTCCCGACCGTAGGAGACGATGCCATCGATCTCACTGATGATCGCCTGTTCCTTGGGCTTACGCGCCTCAAAGAGCTCGGCAACACGCGGCAGACCACCGGTAATATCTTTGTTCTTGGTCGTCTCGCGCGGGATCTTCGCCAGAATCTGACCGGGCTCCACCGGCTGACCTTCGTTCACAAAGATCGCCGCACCCACCGTCAAGAATTGACTCGAGAGGATCTTGCCGCCCTTCTTGTCTTCGCGAATCGAGATCTTCGGGCGCACGCTGGAATCGCGGCTCTCAATAATCACCTTACGCGAGAGACCGGTGTCGGCATCGACGCGCTCCTCCATGGAGACGCCTTCGATGATGTCCTCGTACTTCACCAGACCGGCCACATCGGTGAGCACCGGAGTCGCAAAGGGCTCCCACTCGGCCAGGGTCGCGCCCTGCTCGATCATGTCGCCGTCGCTGTAGTAGAGGCGCGCACCGTAAACCAGCGGATAACGCTCACGCTCGCGATCCTGATCATCAACGATCGAGACCTCCCCGTTACGGGTCATCACGACGTTGACCTTGGTGCCGGCTTCATCGCGCTCGACCAGACGCACGTTGATCAGGCGCACCTTCCCGCTGAAGCGCACCTCGTGGGCCGACTGCTCAACGCGCAGCGAGCTAATACCACCGATGTGGAAGGTACGCATCGTAAGCTGCGTTCCCGGCTCCCCAATCGACTGCGCGGCGATCGTTCCGACGGCCTCACCCACGTTGACCATGCGGCCACGCGCCAGGTCGCGACCGTAGCAACGCACGCAAACCCCGTTCTCCGACTGACAGGTCAACGTCGAGCGCACCCGCACCTTCTCGATGCCCGAGTTCTCGATCGCTTCGGCGGTGTCCTCATCGATCTCACCATTGGCGTCGATGAGCATCTCGTCGTTGTGATCCCAGATCGGCTCCAGCGCCACCCGACCCAGCAGACGAGCTGCCAGCGGCTCGATCACCTCACCACCCTCGTACAGGGCGGTCAGATCGATGCCGTCGAGCGTGCCGCAATCGAACTCCACAATCACGCAATCGTTGGCCACATCGACCAGACGACGCGTCAGGTAACCGGAGTTCGCCGTCTTCAGCGCCGTATCGGCCAGACCCTTACGCGCACCGTGCGTCGAGATGAAGTACTCGAGCACCGTCAGACCTTCGCGGAAGTTCGCCGTAATCGGCGTCTCGATGATCGCACCGGAGGGCTTGGCCATCAGACCACGCATCCCGGAGAGCTGACGCATCTGCTGCGCGGAACCACGCGCCCCGCTGTCCGCCATAATGAACACCGGGTTAAACGACTTGCTCACCTCTTCGGCGCCGGTGACCTTATCGACGAACTTCTCCGTCGAGATCTCCTTGCTCATCTGGCTGGCCACCTCTTCGGTAGCGTTGGCCCAGATGTCAACGACCTTGTTGTAGCGCTCACCGTCGGTGATCAGACCCTCGGTGTACTGCGCCTGGATCTCGTTGACCTCTTCGCGCGCCGCATCAACCACGGTCCACTTGTTGCCCGGGATCTGCATGTCACCGATCGAGACCGAAATCCCGGCCATCGTCGCGTAAGTGTACCCGATCGTACGAATGGCATCGGCCACCAGAACCGTCATCTTGTTGCCCGCCATCCGGTAACAAGTGTCGACCACGTGAGCCAGGGCCTTCTTGGTCAACGAGCGGTTCACCAGCGAGAAGGGCAGCTCTTTGGGCATGATCTCGTAGAAGAGCACCCGACCACAGGTCGTCTCCACGATCTCGCCCTCATGGCGCACCTTGATCTTGGCCAACAGGTCGAGCTCATCGGAATCGTGAGCCATGCGCACTTCTTCGAAGTTCGCGTAAAGCCCCTGAATCGGATGCCCCTGCTCATTCTCCCGGTAGCAACCCCGGGCAAAGGGACGCTCGCTGGTCATGTAGTAACAACCCAGGACGATGTCCTGCGTCGGCACGATGATCGGACCACCGTTAGCCGGCGAGAGAATGTTGTTCGTACTCAGCAGAAGCACGCGGGCTTCCATCTGCGCTTCCAGCGAGAGCGGCACGTGCACCGCCATCTGGTCGCCGTCGAAGTCGGCGTTGTACGCCACACACACCAACGGGTGAATGCGGATCGCCTTACCCTCAATCAGCACCGGCTCAAACGCCTGGATCCCCAGACGGTGCAGCGTCGGCGCACGGTTGAGCAGCACCGGGTGCTCTTTGATCACCTCATCGAGAACGTCCCAGACCTCGGAGCGCTCCTGCTCCACCATCTTCTTGGCGCTCTTGATGGTGGTCACATACCCTTTCTCTTCGAGACGGTTGTAGATAAAGGGCTTAAAGAGCTCCAGGGCCATCTTCTTGGGAAGACCACACTGGTGGAGCTTAAGCTCCGGGCCGGCCACGATGACCGAGCGTCCCGAGTAGTCCACGCGCTTCCCGAGAAGGTTCTGGCGGAAGCGGCCCTGCTTGCCCTTGATCATGTCCGAGAGCGACTTCAGCGGGCGCTTATTCGGACCGGTGATCGTCTTGCCACGGCGACCGTTATCAAAGAGCGCGTCGACCGCCTCCTGGAGCATCCGCTTCTCGTTGCGGATGATGATCTCCGGCGCGTGCAGATCGAGCAGGCGCTTGAGTCGGTTGTTGCGGTTGATCACCCGACGGTACAGATCGTTGAGATCCGAGGTCGCAAAGCGCCCCCCGTCCAGCGGCACCAGCGGACGCAGATCCGGCGGCAGCACCGGGATGACGTCGAGAATCAGCCACTCGGCAAGGTTCTGCGAGTCGCGCACGGCCTCCACGATCTTGAGGCGCTTGGCGATGCGCTTGCGCTTGGCCTGGCTGGTCGCTTCTTTCATCTCCGCGCGCAGCTCTTCGGCGATGCGCAGGATGTCGAGTTCAGCCAGAAGATCTTTGATGGCGTCGGCGCCCATACGCGCCTCAAACACATCGCCGTACTCTTCCAGGTACTGCATGTACTTCTGCTCGGAGAGCACCTCGCCCTTCGACAGGGGCGTAAAGCCCGGGTCGGTGACGATGTAGGCCACGCAGTACAGGACCTTCTCCAGATCCTTAAGCGTGATATCGAGCAGGTTACCGATGCGCGAGGGCAGGCTCTTAAGGAACCAGATATGCGCCGTCGGAGTGGCCAGGTTGATGTGTCCCAGGCGCTCACGACGCACCTTGGACTGAATCACCTCCACGCCACACTTCTCGCAGACCACGCCGCGATGCTTCATGCGCTTATACTTGCCGCAGATGCACTCGTAGTCTTTAACCGGACCGAAGATCTTGGCGCAGAAGAGGCCATCACGCTCCGGCTTAAAGGTGCGGTAGTTGATCGTCTCAGGCTTTTTAACTTCGCCGTGACTCCACTCGCGGATCTTCTCCGGGCTGGCGATTCCAACCCGAATCGCGCTGAAGCTTAACGGGTCTTTGGGCTTTTCGAAGAAGCTGAAGATATCTTTCAAGGTACCCTCCTTCAGGGACTCAAGAGGTACATACGATCATCGTCGTCGCGCCGCCGGCCTCGACAGCCGGCGGCCGAACTCTGCCTTTAAGCCACGTCTTCCAGAAGTTCGACGTTCAGGCAGAGCGAGTGGAGCTCTTTGATCAACACGTTGAAGCTCTCCGGCAGGCCCGGATCCAGCGAGAAGTCGCCCTTGACGATCGACTCGTAGATACGCGTGCGGCCCTGGACGTCGTCGCTCTTCACCGTCAGGAATTCCTGCAGCGTGTACGCGGCGCCGTAGGCCTCAATGGCCCAGACCTCCATCTCACCCAGACGCTGACCACCGAACTGCGCCTTACCGCCGAGCGGCTGCTGGGTGACCAGGCTGTAGGGCCCGATCGAACGCGCGTGAATCTTATCGTCGACCAGGTGGTGCAGCTTCAGGATGTACATCACACCCACGGTCACCGGGCTATCAAACGCCTCGCCGGTACGACCGTCGTAGAGCACCGACTGTCCGCTGATATCCAGGTCAGCCAGACCCAGCATCTCGCGAATCTCCGTCTCCGGAGCCCCGTCAAACACCGGCGTGGCCATGTGCACGCCGTCCTTCATCGAACGGGCGAACTCCAACAGGTTGTCATCATCGACCTGATTGATGACCTCCCGGGTCTCCTCGTCCTTGAACACGCTCAACAGGTAGTTACGCAGGTTCTCGGGCTTCTGCATCTCCTCGAGCATCTCGGTGATGCGAACCCCCAGGCCACGCGCCGCCCAGCCCAGGTGCGTCTCCAGGATCTGACCGATGTTCATACGGCTGGGAACACCCAGCGGGTTGAGCACCACGTCCACCGGCGTTCCGTCTTCCAGGAAGGGCAGATCTTCGATCGGCAGGATGCGGCTGATGACACCTTTGTTCCCGTGACGACCGGCCATCTTATCGCCGACCTGAAGCTTGCGCTTCACCGCCACGTAGACCTTGACCATCTTGATGACGCCCGGGGGCAGATCGTCGCCCTTGCGCGCCTTCTTGATCTTCTCACCGTAGTTGGTGCGAATCACCAGGATCTGGTCCTCAACGTCGCCCAGGATCTGCATGAGCTTGGAGGTCGTCTCCTCGTCGATATCGAAGTCCGGCCAGTAACGACGCGGAACCTCGCTGAGCACCTTCTCGGTGAGCTTGGTGCCCCCCTTGACCAGGACCTGCTTCGACTCATCCACCAGGTCGCTCTGAGTCTTCTTCGAGCTCAGAATGTCCCGCATCTTACGGTAGGCCGCGTCGCGAAGAATACGGATCTCGTCGTTCTGATCCTTGAGCAGCTTGGCTTCCTCGGCGTCTTCGATCGCGATGGTGCGCTCGTCCTTCTCGGCGCCTTCACGATAGAAGACCTGCGCGCCGATCACCGTGCCGCTGGTGCCCGGAGGCATGCGCAGCGAGGTATCGCGAACATCGCCGGCCTTCTCACCGAAGATCGCCCGCAGGAGCTTCTCTTCCGGCGAGAGCTGCGACTCACCCTTGGGCGTAATCTTACCGACCAGGATGTCGTCCGCGGCCACTTCGGCGCCGATGCGGATGATGCCGGCTTCGTCCAGATCGGCCAGCGCCTCTTCACCCACGTTGGGGATGTCGCGCGTGATCTCTTCCGGTCCCAGCTTGGTATCGCGGGCGGTCGCCTCGTACTCCTCGATATGCAGCGAGGTGAACCAGTCTTCTTTGACCAGGCGCTCGCTCAGCAGGATGGAGTCCTCGAAGTTGTAGCCGTTCCACGGCATGAAGGCCACGACGCAGTTCTGGCCCAGCGCCAGCTCACCGCGCTCGGTGGAGGGACCGTCGGCAAGAATCTCACCGGCCTCCACACGATCGCCCACATTCACCAGCGGACGCTGGTTGAAGCAGGTCCCCTGGTTGGAACGGGTGAACTTGAGCAGGTTGTAGATATCGGGCTTCACAAAGAGCTGATCGCCGATGTCATCGGGGCGCACCACAATGCGGTCCGCACCACTGGACTCGACCACCCCGGCGTGCCGGGCAACGATCGTGATGCCGGAGTCGCGCGCCACCGTACCTTCGATGCCGGTACCGACCAGCGGCGAACGGCTGCGCATCAGCGGCACCGCCTGGCGCTGCATGTTCGAGCCCATCAGCGCGCGGTTCGCATCGTCGTTTTCCAGGAAGGGAATCAGACCCGCACCCACGCTCACCAGCTGGTTGGGCGAGACGTCCATCAACGTGACCTGCTCCGGGAGCACGAAGGTCGGCTCGCCGGCGTCACGCGCGGCGACCTGTTCGTTGACGAAACTGCCATCATCATTGAGCTCGGCGTTGGCCTGAGCGATGACGTTATTCTCTTCTTCCAGCGCCGAGTAATAACGCACCTCGGTGGTCGCTTTGCCGTCGATGACTTTGCGGTACGGAGTCTCAATGAACCCGTACTTGTTGATGCGCGCGTAGGTCGACAGCGACGCGATCAGACCGATGTTCGGTCCTTCCGGCGTCTCAATCGGGCAGATGCGACCGTAGTGCGTCACGTGAACGTCGCGCACCTCAAAGCCGGCGCGATCACGGGTCAGACCACCCGGTCCCAGAGCCGAGAGGCGGCGCTTGTGCGTGACCTCCGAGAGGGGGTTGTTCTGGTCCATGAACTGCGAGAGCTGGCTGGAGCCGAAGTACTCCTTGATCACCGCGCTCACCGGCTTGGCATTGATCAGATCGTCGGGCATCAGCGTCTCGATATCCTGCGAGATGCTCATCCGCTCTTTGATGCCACGCTCCATGCGCACCAGCCCGATGCGGTACTGGTTCTCCAGCAGCTCGCCGACCGTACGCACGCGACGGTTACCCAGGTGGTCGATGTCATCGACCGTGCCCCGACCGTTACGCAGCTCGATGAGGTAGCGCATCGTCTCCAGGATATCTTCTTCGCGAAGCGTCTGAATGCGCCAGCGATCGAGCTCCTCGGTGACTTCGGCCAGCTCGGCCTCGGCTTCTTCCCGCGCCTTTTTGCTGGAGACCGTCTCGATCTTCTCGAGCAGTGCCTTCTCCCGCTCTTCCAGCGGCACCACGATCTCGCGGTGGAACTTGTAGTTGAGCTTCAGGCGCCCCACGTCGGAGAGATCGTAGCGCTCCGGGTTGAAGAAGAGGTTATCAAAGAGGTTCTGAGCCTGCTCCTGGGTGGGGGGATCACCGGGGCGAAGGCGCTGGTAGATCTCGAGGATCGCGTCTTCGGCGTTGGTGATCTTGTCGACCAAGAGCGTGTTGCGCAGGTAGGGACCCACGTTAACGTTGTCGATGAAGAGCACGTTGATCGACTCAATGCCACGCGTGAGCAGCTCTTCGAGCTTGGCCTCGGTGAGCTCTTCGTTGCACTCGACCAGAATCTCACCGGTCTCCATGTCGAAGATATCTTCGGCGGCAACCTTGCCCAGCACCTCTTCCAGTGCGATCGGAATACGGGTGAGCCCGGCCCGGGAGATGCGGCGAGTGGAGCCACGCGTAAACTTCTTGCCCTTCTTGACGAGGACGTTGCCCTCCTCATCGGTCACCTCTTTAGAGGCAACCTGACCCGGAAGCAGCTCCAGGTTGACCGTCTTGAAGAAGCTCGACCCCTCCAAAAAGATCTGTTCGGTATCGTAATAGTAGTTGAGCAACTCTTCGGTCGAGTAGCCCAGCGCCCGCAGAAGCACGGTGGCAGGCATCTTGCGCTTGCGGTCGATGCGCACATGCACGATGTCCTTGGCATCGAACTCAAAGTCCAGCCAGGAGCCGCGGTAAGGAATCACTCGCGCCGAGTAGAGGAACTTACCCGAGGAGTGGCTCTTGCCCTTATCGTGGTCAAAGAACGAGCCCGGCGAACGGTGCAGCTGGCTGACAATCACCCGCTCGGTGCCGTTGATGATGAAGGTCCCCTTCTCGGTCATCAGCGGGATATCGCCGAAGAAGACTTCCTTCTCCTTGACGTCGCGGATCGAGCGCGTCTCGGTGTCTTCATCCACATCCCAGACCACCAGACGAATCACGACTTTCACCGGCGCCGCATAGGTCATGCCGCGCGCGATGCACTCGTCGATGTCGTACTTGGGCTTCTCGAGGTTGTAGCTGATAAACTCCAGAGTCGAGGTCTCGTTGAAGTCCTTGATCGGGAAGACGCTCTTGAAGACGCCCTGCAGGCCCGTATCCGTGCGCTCCTCGTGAGGCACCTCGGTCTGCAGGAAGTCGTCGTAGGAGCGCCGCTGCACTGCGATCAAATTCGGAATGTCGACAATCTTCTTGATCGAACCGTAGTCTTTGCGGACTCGGAAGTTCGACTTGATCGTTAGACCCATCGTCTCTCCTTGGAGTGCTGCCAAAAGTGCGATTCACCGCCTCGCAGACGACATCGCCCCCCGCCGCGCGCCGGATTCCAGGGGGCGCACGCAGGGGGGTCAATTCGTCTACAAGGCGGCGACATCAATTGCCTGCCCTAACATGTCTTAAGCCTGCCTGGAGAAGAGCTCTGCCAGCGCAGGTCGCGGATCACCGCACGTGCTTCATTTCACTCGTTCTTTGACGTACAAAAAAAGTCCCGCCTTCTTGCGAGATCCAGCTCTTACAGGTGTTGCCGGCTATGCGCTGGGAGCTCTCGATGCGGAACCTTCATCAATTGTCGCGCCGTGGTCTGCCTCCATGGCGCCACGGTGTGTGTCAACTTGTGTCCAACCCGCTCCCGGTCGTCGCGCTCGGACCAATCCCGTGCCGCAAGCACACGCCGCGGGCACAGGGCGGGTAAGGCGCCGTAGACTATGAGCGCAACCTGTGGGTGTCAAGAACAAATGAGGAGTTCTGTCAAGGGAAAATTCCCGGCCCTTTTCACCCCGGCGCGGGCACCGTTGCCTCAAACGCCTGCGACACCAGATCGAGCTCCCCGAGGCGTTCGCCCGGCTCAGACCCGAGCATCTGACCGATCACCTCGGCGACCGCCTCCCAGGGAATCGCCGCTTTGCGACGCGCCCAGGTCTCTTCGATCTGCAGGAGATCGCTCATGCCTTCAAACAGACGCTCCAGCGTCAGCAACTCAAAGAGGATCGCGCCTAATGAGAAGACATCGACGCGATGGTCATAGGGCTGCCCCAGCCACAGCTCCGGAGCCCGGTAGCCCTCGGTGCCGATGGCGTTGAGGTCCTCGGAGATCGACTCGAGCTGTTGCACCCGGGAGTAGTCAAAATCGGCGATTTTAAAGGGCACCCGCGCCTCGCGTCGCGTCATGTAGATAACGCCCGGATGCAGGTTTCGGTGAAGAATCCCCGCCTGATGGATGCTCTGCACCGCGGCGGTCAGCTCGCGCGCCAGCTCCCAGCGTCGCTCCAGCCGCCAGCCTTCCTGACGCGCTCGTTCCAGATAATCTCCCAGCGTCTTGGCCCCCACCCATTCGCTGACCATGTAGAAGATCAGCTCGTCATCGCGATCCCGCAACACATCGTAGCTGCGCGCCACGTAGGGGTTGTCATCAAGGACCGAGAGCGCCTCGGTATCGCGCATCACCCGTGTGATCTCAGCCTGCTGCCGGGCGCGATCGTGGAGCGGATCCATGCTATAGGCTTTGATCCGCACCCGGCTGCGGCTCTGCAGATAGCGATGCTGGCCCACGTACTCGCGGTACTGACGGTGGGGAACCTGGAGTTCCCGCTCGATCTCGTAGGTCTCGATCGTGATCTTCTCACCGGGGGCATCGGCCACCGGAGCGATGGCGTTGACGATCGCATCGCGCGCCGCCTTATCCCGGAAGCGGCCCGGCCCCTGCTCCTGGAGCAGCTCCAGGTCCACAAAGTACGCGTAAACCTCATCGGGCTGGATCACATGTCGGCGCAGCTCCACCGGCAGGCTCAACTCCTCGACCTTGCGCGGGAAGAGCACCACCGGCGAGCAGAACACCTCGGCGGGCAGACCCCCGCACTTGGCTCCCAGGTACTGGCGCAGCGCCTTGGCCTTGCGCTCCAGGGGCGTGATCGGATTGCTCACCGTGCCCCAGGGCACCTTCCAGCGCCGAGCATCCCCGTGGATGGGACCGCTCCATCCTTTGATTTCCACGACGAAGAGGCCGTGTTCGGCGATCACAACCGCATCCATTTCCAACGAGTTGCGTCGCCCTTCAAGGCGGAGATCGAAGTTGCCGATAATCACGTAATGATCTGGCAAGAGATCGCGCAGCAGTCGAATCCCCTCGATCTCGGCGTCGTTGGCGGGCCCGCCAATCGGTATATAAGTTGCCATACTGGGTGGTCGTTCGCAGAGTCTTTAGGTCGTGCACCAGCCAGCCTCTACAGAACGTAGCAACCGGCGCGCTAGAGTGTGCCCCCTTTTGAGGGTAAGTCAAAACCTCTTTTGATCGAAGTTAAACAAAAAATGCGTTCAGGATCCCGATGCAGACACAAAATCTGGTGATCTTCGGCGGAGAGACCTACGTCGGCCAGGAGGTCGCCAGGCTGGGACGAGCGATTGGGCATCAGATCATGGTAGTATGCCAGGACGAGCCCCCGGCGCCAGTGCACCCCTGGATGGCAGGCGTGCACTGGCTTCGAGACGACTCCGGTCCCAAACCAGCCTGGCAAAACGACGGCCCGATCGACGCGTTGATCTATTGCGCAACCACCTACTTCGACGACCGCAGCGGCCGCCTCCAGGCCCGCAACGTCGCAGGCGTGCGCCGAGTGCTCCAGATGATGGAGTCCCTCCAGGCCCGCCTGGTGTATCGCTCCGCCGCCCCCACGCCCCTGGTGCCCTCAAGCTACCTGCCCAGCACCCGCCAGGCCGAAGCTCTGCTGGCCCGCGAGGCTCCCGATCATGTCAGCCTGAGACTCCCGGTGATCTACGGCCCCGATCGCCCGGACTCGGTGATGGCCGCCGCGATCGCTGGGATCGCCCACCGCTTCAACCCCGGCGCGTTCGCCCTTCCTATGAGGGTGGAGACTGCCGCTATCGCCTTATTGCGCGCGGCTCTGGAGCCTGAGCACCAGGGCGTGCTCACCGCCCCGGAGTGCGCGCAGCTCGGCGACGCTCTCTTTGCTCAGATGAGTTGATCGCGCCCTCCCGGTGCTTTGACTTGCACCCCGGGTCGCTTTATGCCAAAAAGCGCGCCTTGCGAGACCCCTCTCACGCTCTGGTCTTGCATTCGAGCGGCGCCGCCCTTATGGTATGCGCCCTTTGCTGCCGATTCGAGCAGCACGCGTGGCTGGCTCGACGCACCTATAAAGCATTGCCCCTTTTTGGATGGGTCGCTGCACGTCAGACTGACGCCGACCCAAAAAACGACAACGCACCCGTGGATAGAATCAACTATGGCTCGTTATACTGGACCGCGCCTTCGTATCGCCCGTCGCCTCGGCACCGACCTGCCGGGCCTGACCCGCAAGCTTGCTGATCGTCGCCCCTACCCGCCCGGACAACACGGCCAGGGACGCCAGCGCTTCAGCGAGTTCAAGAAGCAGCTCTACGAAAAGCAGAAGCTTCGCTACAACTACGGGCTCAGCGAAGGTCAGCTGCGTAACCTCTTCGTGGAAGCTCAGCGCTCCAAAGACCCGGCCGGTCTGGTGCTGCTGCGCCTTCTGGAACAGCGCCTCGACAACGTCGTCTTCCGCCTTGGCCTGGCCCCGACCATCCCGGCGGCTCGCCAGCTGGTCGTCCACGGTCACATCGTCGTTGACGGCAAGAAAGTGGACCGCCCGAGCTACCGCGTGGAGCCCGGCCGTGAAATCTCGGTCCGCGCCAAGAGCCGCGACATCTCGGCCATCCAGGAGTCCGTGGCGCAGCCCACCCTGCGTATGCCCGGCTACCTGAGCTTCGACGCCAAGACCCTGACCGGTCGCATGCAGGCCCTGCCCAGCCGCGAAGACATTCCGGTGCAGGTCCAGGAAAACCTGGTCGTCGAGTACTACTCGCCGCGCCTCTAATCTCGCAGCACCGCGCCCCGATCCTTTGGGGCGCACATCTCGATTTTCCCACCAGGCGCGAGCGCGACCCTTTACATAAGGGGACGCCTCGCGCCTGGTGCGTTTGGAGCTGCTCATGCGCCTGATCTCTTCGATGTCCGCCGCCGGCCTGTGTGCCCTGACGTGTCTGATCGCCCCGATCGGCTGTGGCAGTGGCCCGACGATGCGGCCGGTCGACTCCAGCGCGCTGACAAGCGCCGAGCACACGGCTCACCGGGCTGCCGAGCGAACCCGTGCCGGCCACCAGGGACTGATCTACGCCTCAAGCGAACAGGGTGCCGGCGCTCAGGCCGAAGCACAGAAGTCGCAGCAGGCCGCCGAGATGGCAAACACCACCGCCGAGCTCCGACTGACCTTTGACGAAGAAGGTCGGCTCCTGATCGATGGCCAACCGGTGGCGCCGGCCGAGGACGCCGAGGACGCCGACGCTTTGAGCGCGTCCGAGGGCTCTCCCAACGCCACCGTCGACGCCGATGCGCTGATCGCCGCCCTCCAAGAGGCGCTCGACGCGCTGGAGCCGGCCGATCGCCTGCGCATCCTCATCACGCTGCCCGCAGCGCCGCAACGCTTCGACCGGCTCTTTTCCTCACTCGGGACGGTACTCGTCAACACGTCGGTGCCCGTTGAGGTCCATCTCATTCCGACGAGTTGAGATCGCGTGAAGCTCTTGCTCTTATCGGCGTACCATGCGCACAGCCACGCGCAGTGGGCGCGGGGCCTGGCGGAACACCTTGAGGATGTCGAGATCGACATCCACGCACTGCCTCCTCGCCACTTCGCCTGGCGCTTTCGCGGCAACGCCCTGGCCTTTGCCCACGAACTCAACGTGGAGCCGGCCGGCTACCACGCGCTGCTCGCCACCTCGATGGTCGATCTGGCGACCCTGCGCGGCATCGACCCTCGCTTTGCCAGCCTCCCCACCGCGCTCTACTTCCACGAAAATCAGTTCGCCTATCCCTCCACCCAGGGCGAACAGACGCTTCACTTCCAGCTCACCAGCCTCTACTCCGCGCTGGCTGCCGATCGCCTCCTCTTTAACTCGGCGTTCAACCGCGACTCCTTCCTGGAGGGAGCCTCCACGCTGCTCAAGCGCCTGCCCGACCACGCGCCCTCCGCACTGGTCGACGCACTGCGCCAACGCTCCCACCTGCTCCCGGTACCGCTCCACGACACGCTCTTTGAGCCGACCGAGCCTGAGTACCGCCCCGACGATCGCCCCGACCACCAGCGCCCACTACGCCTGCTCTGGAACCACCGCTGGGAGTACGACAAAGCCCCGCAGACCTTCTTTAACGCCCTCTTTGCCCTTCACGAGCAAGAGATCCCCTTTCGGCTGGTCGTCCTCGGAGAGCGCTTTCGCCAATCGCCTGACATCTTCGACCAGGCCCGAGAGCGCCTGGGCGATCGCATCGACCACTTCGGCTTTGCCCCCTCCCGCGCCGAGTACCTGAGCTGGCTCCGACGCAGCGATGTGGTCATCTCCACCGCCCGCCAGGAGTTTCAGGGCCTGGCAGTCATGGAGGCCGTGGCCCTGGGCTGCCGCCCGCTCCTCCCCGAACGCCTGGCCTACCCGAACTTCTTCGGCGCTGAGTACCTCTACCCATCCCACGCCACACCCAACGCCCAGGTCGACGCCCTCGTTAACGCGCTCCGGCCCCTTCTCAGCGATCCGGCGCGAGTGCGCTCCCTACCCCTTCCCGACCTTCACAACTTGCGTTGGACCCGACTGCGGTGCACATACTACGAACACTTAAACTCACTTTGCGCGCCGCGATAGGTGCGCATCCTCTCCGCCACCGCCGGCCGATGGTCCTGGCTCACCGCCACAGCCCTGCCGGCAAATCTCGCTTGATGTCGTGGCCCTTAAATACATGTCCGAACCTCCCGGAGGCTCTCCATGTCTGATGTGCTCTACACCCTTGATGGTCCGATCGCCCGCATCACGCTCAACCGCCCCGACGCGCGCAACGCCTTCTCCGACGCGATGATCAAGGGCATCACCGACAGCCTGGATCAAGCCGAACGCGATCCCGACGTCCGCGTGGTCATCGTCACCGGTCAGGGCTCGGCCTTTTGCGCCGGCGGTGACCTCAAAGCCATGCGCGATCACAGCGGTATGTTCGGAGGTGATCCCGTCGAGCTTCGCCAGCGCTACCTGCGCGGGATGCAGACCCTGCCGCGGCGCTTTGACAGCTTCGAAAAACCCACCATCGCCCAGATCAACGGCCCGGCCATCGGGGCCGGACTGGGACTGGCCCTGATGTGCGATCTTCGGGTGAGCGCTCGCCGCGCAAAGTTCGGCTCAACCTTTGCCCGGGTCGGCCTGATCCCCGGTGATGGTGGCGCCTATCTGCTTACTCGCACGGTAGGCTTTTCCCGCGCGCTGGAGCTCATCCTCACCGCCCGGGTCATCGGCGCCGACGACGCTCTCAAGATCGAAATGGTCCACGAAGTCGTCCCCGACGATGAGCTGGCCGCACGCACCCTGGCGCTCGCCAGTGAGATCGCCGCGCTCCCCCCCAAAGCGGTCAGCATGGCCAAAACCGCCCTCTACCGCAGCGTCAACCGTGACCTGGAGAGCGCCCTACACATCACCGCCGCGCTTCAGGGCCTGATTCAGAGCACCCAGGAACACGAAGACGCCGTCGAAGCGCTCCTCAACAGCCTCCACTCCAACTGAACCCCGGAAGTTCGATGCGCCTGACTGGACCCGCGCTCACCATCGCCCGTAAAGCTGCCGAAAGCCCGGCAGGAGCCCTGATTCTGCGCAAACGCGCGATGGCCGACTTTGGCATCGATCGCCTGCTTGAGCTTCCGGCCTCCTCGCGCGGAACGCTGCGCTTTGATCCGCAGCCCCTGCAATCCCGGCGCAAACGGGGCTGGAACGACCAGAAGCTCGACCCGCCGTCGACGACGCCCGGACGCACCACCATGGCCGCACTCGCCAGGGCCTACCGCAGCGGTGAATCCTCCCCGGTGGAGGTCCTGGAGCGCATCCAGCAACAACTCGCCACACGCACCCTCGGCGAATCCACCCACTCCCCCTTTGTCTGCACCGACTTTGAGCGGGCCCTGGATGCCGCCGCGGCCAGCCACAAACGCCTGCAGGCCGGCAACGCCCTGGGCCCCCTCGATGGCATCCCTATCCCGATCAAAGATCAGGTCGACATGCAGGGGATGCCGGTGCGCTGTGGCACCTCGTACTTCAACCCCCGCAGCGAGAGCGATGGACACGTCATCGCCCACCTTCGCAACGCCGGCGCGCTGCTCTACGGCCGCACCCACACCACCGAATGGGGCATGAATCCCTCGGGCTTCTCGCCACATTTTGCCATGCCGCGCAACGTCTACAGCCGACACCACGGCGCCGGAGGCTCCTCCACCGGCTCGGCCGTCGCCGTCGCGCTGGGCCTGGCCCCGGTGGCTCTGGGCTCCGATGGTGGCGGCTCCATCCGCATCCCCTCCGCCCTCAACGGACTTCTGGGCATCAAACCCACCTTTGGCCGTATCGGCCGCACCGGCGACGTCTTTGGCGCGGGTACCGTCTCCACGATGGGACCGCTGGGGCAGTCCACCGCCGATCTGGTCGAATTCCTCATCGCCGCCAGCGCCCCCGATCCCCTCGACCCGGCCAGCCGCTGGGCCCCTCGCCAGCCGCGCAAGGCCGAGCAGTGGCGAAAGGCCCTGGGACGCGGGGTGCGAGGAGCACGCATCGGCTACCTCTCCTCGGAGCTCGATGCCCTCGATCCGGCACTCCAGCAGCCCACCCTCGACGCGCTGCGCCAGTTCGCCGCCGAGGGCGCCACCCTGGTGGAACTCGACCTGGAACTCGTCACCCACGCGCTGGCCATCGGCGTGCTCACCATCGGTCTGGAAACACTGGGCAACCTCACCGATCACCTCCGCGAGTTCCCCGCCGACTTCTCCGAAGAAGTCCGGGTACTGATCGCCTCGCTGCGCACCATCACCACCGAGGAGTTCATGGCCGCCCAGCGCACCCGCGAACTCCTCAAAGAGCAGCTGCGCGAGGCCCTCGATGATGTCGATCTGATCGCGATGCCCACCACCCGTACCACCGCGCTTCCCTACGACCTCAACCTCACCGGCGCACAGCTTCTCGATGACCAGGGCACCCGCGACATGTGTCGCTTCACCTTCCTGGCCAACATCACCGGGCTTCCCGCCGGCTCCATCCCGATCGGACGCCACAACGGCTTGCCCTTTGGCCTGCAGTTTATCGGCGCGGCCTTCGACGAGGCCTCGGTGCTGGCCGCCATGGCCCACGGGGAGCGCCTGGGGCTCCACCACCTGCCCGCCCCTGCCGACTACCTGGCCCTGGCCTGATATGCCCCCCTTGCCCCCCGGCACCGACCCCCTGAGTCACATCCTCCAGCGCGTCGCCACCATCAGCGGCGCGCACCTTGACCCCTTCCGCCGCGACTTCTTCTTCGAAACCATCGCGCTACGCTCCCGCAGTCTGGGGCTGAACACCCTCGACGCCTACCTCGACTACCTGGACCACCGCCCCGAAGAAGCCTTCACGCTGCTCAATGACACCTTCGTGGGCTTCACTCACTTTTTTCGAGATCCCCAGGCCTTCGACGCGCTGACCCACCAGCTAAAACGACGCCTCTCCGCCCAGAGCCCCCCCGTGCACGCCCTGGTCGGCGCCTGCTCCACCGGCCAGGAAGCCGTCTCGGTGCTCATGCTCCTGGAGCGCCTCCACACCGACACCTCCCACTTTTCGGTGCAGGCCAGCGATATCAACACTCAGGCCATCGCCCGGGCGCGTCGGGGCATCTTCGCCCGCTCCGAGGTCGAGGCCCTGCCCCCGGCCATGCGGGAGCGCTTCTTTGACGCTCAGGGCGCGCACTACAGGCTGCACGAAGCCTATCAGCAGAAACTTCACTACGAGGTCCGCGATCTTTTACGCCAGCCCCCACCTCCGGGCTACGATCTGATCTGCTGCCGTAACCTTCTGATCTATCTGCAACCTTCCGCCCAGCAGACGCTTCTTCAGCACCTGCACCACGCGCTGGCTCCGGGAGGCCTCCTCTTTATGGGGGCCTACGAATCCGCCGCCTCTCGCCCCGATCTCTTTGCCCTGGTTAACGCTCAACACAGTATCTTTACCCGCCGCTCCTGAGCCCCATTACCCCTCACACCCCCCGGCTAAATCGGTTGCACTGAAGGGTTTTCTGGCTTAATCTGGGCCCATTCAGTATGACTGCGCCGTCTGTACCGCGACTTCTCTCTTGGCGGGGAGCGTCCACCCTCTGGCCGACCTTTTGTGTGCCCATGGTAACGCTATGAATCCGAATGAAAGCGGTCTCCCAGGTCTATCCCAATTCGATCTTCGTGCCCGGGCCGAAGCCCTCCTCGATGAACATGACCCGACGGAGCTTCGCCAACACAATCTCGATGAACTGATTCGAGAACTTCGCCTGCACCAGATCGAACTCAACCTTCAAAACAAAGAACTCAAGCGCAATCAGGCCCAGCTTGAAGCCTCCCGCGAGCGCTATGTCGATCTCTACTTTCATGCCCCGGTCGGGTATCTGACCCTCAATCCCTCCGGCACGATCGAAGAGCTCAACCTGATGGCCGCCGAGCTCTTGGAGAAACCACGCGACAATCTCATCGCGAGCTCACTCGGGGAGCAGCTCACCGCCTCCAGTCGAGAGCGCTTCAATACCCACCTGGCCCAGGTCTTTAGCGGCCAAAAGAGCTGCACCTGCGAGATCACCGCGCGCCTTCCCGACGGCTCTCAAAACCACCTGCGCCTGATCAGCGTGGTGGTCGATCCCGATGGCGACGACGCCGCCCGATGCCGCACCATCCTCTTCGATATCAACGATCAGCAGCACGCCGAACGCGAACGCCGCGAACTGCAGGAGCAACTTCGCCAGGCCCACAAAATGGAAGCGTTGGGCCGCCTGGTCAGTGGCATTGCCCACGACTTCAACAACCTGCTCACCCTGATCATCGGCTACTCCAAGCTGGCCATGAACCAACTCTCAACATCCGACCCCTTCTTCGCTCACGCCCAGCAGATCCACAAAGCCGGACACCACGCCTCCGAGCTCATCGATCAACTCCTGGCGTTTAGCCGCGAGCGCGCGCCTTCCCCCGAAGCCCTCGACCTCAATGAGATCATCCTCGACATCGAGTCGATGTTGCGGCGAGTGACCGGGGATCATATCGAATTCCACCTTTCCCTGGACAAGACCCTGGGCACGGCCTGCTTCGATGCCTCCCAGTTCAAACAGGTCCTGATGAACCTGGTCATCAACGCCTGTGAAGCGATGCCCCAGGGAGGCCGCCTGACCCTGCGCAGCCGCAACATCGTGCTCAACGAACGCGCCGCTCGAAAACTCGGGTTAGAAGCAGGCCCCTTCGTGCTGATCGAGGTCGAAGATACCGGATACGGCATCCCCGAAGACGCGGTCTCGCGCATCTTCGACCCGACCTTCACCACCAAAAACAACGAAAAAACCCACGGCTACGGTCTGGCCACCTCCCAGGGCATTGTGCGCCAGCACCGGGGCGTCATCGATGTGGTCAGTCAACTCGACCAGGGGACCTCCTTTTTGATCTACGCCCCCCGCGTGGATGCCCCCACGCGCACCGAAAATCTGCCCCACACACCCACCATCCTCCTCGTCGAAGACCAGGCCGACCTGCGCCAGCTGGCCACCATGGTGCTCAACGCCGAGGGCTATAAGGTGCTCAGTGCCAGCACTCCGGCCGAAGGCGTGGACATCGCCGAGCTTCACCCCTCGCGTATCGATCTTATCGTCACCGACGTGACCATGCCCGGGATGAACGGGCGCCAGCTGGCCGAACGCGTGCTCAAGTCTCACCCCAACGCCTCGGTGCTCTACATCTCAGGCTACGATCACGAATCGGTCTGCCAGCAACGCGGCATTGACGCCCGCGCCCCCTTTCTGGAGAAACCCTTCTCCCCGGAGCGTCTGATCGAAGCCGTCCGCGCCCTGATCACGCCTGACACCGCCGAAGCGCCTGCCCCCGGACCCGGCCCTGAGTCCTACAACCTCTCCCAGTCTCCCTGAACACTCCCCCCGCCCCGGGCTGGCCCTGGCCGGGGCCACCGGCGCGCTGGGGCAGGCGCTGGCCCACCACCTGAGCGCACGCTTCGAACTCCTCGGCCTCTCCCGACACAGCACCCCCACCACTCCCGCCCTGCCCCACTGGCGCCAGACCGACCTCTTCAGCCGCCTCCAGACCTTCAACGCCCTCCAGGGCGCGTCGCTGGCCATCTACGCCGTCCACCAGACCCGTCACCGCGCTCGCCTCACCCAGGCCCACCTCGCCGACCTCGACGTGCTCTGCGCCGATAATTTCGGGCGCGCCGCCGCCCACCACGGGCTCCGCCACATCCTCTATTTGGGGTGCGACACCCCGCCCAACGCCGCCCACGACCTGGGCCGCACCCACGAGATTCACAACGCTCTGAGCGCCTACGGCGTGCCGGTCACCACCCTACGCCTGCCCCTGGTTCTCAGCCCTCAAAGCCCCCTGACACGCATCGCTCAGCACCTGGCCGCCGGCCCACGCCCGACCCTCCAGGCGAACTTCCACGCCTGCCTACGCCCCATCGCCCTGGCTGATGTCCTCGCGGCGGCCGAAGCCATCCTCACCGACCCGGCGCGCTTCGGCGACACCTTCAACCTCCACGGCCCCGAGTCGCTCAGCTTTAAAGCCCTCGTCGAACGCCTGGCCGAGCACCGCGGCCACCGCCTGCGCTGGCGCTCCTCCGGCCTCCTCCATCCCCGCGCCTCGATGCCCGCCTCCGTCGGCGTCGAATGGCGAGACATGCTCCAGGAACTCCTGGCCCAACCCTCCCGACATGAGCGCGCTTTCCCCTTCGAAGCGGCCTGCAAGCGCCCGCTCACGCCCCTGTCCCGCGCGCTCAAAGCCTGCGCTGAGGCCCCCAGGCCCGCCTCCCGCGCGCTCACCCACCGCCAGGGGCTCCCCTCCCTGGTGCGCTCCGTCCAGCGCCTGACCCTCCCCCCGGGAAAAGATGCCCGCTGGACCGCCCACGAATACGTGCGCTGGCTGCCCACCTCGCTGCGCTTCCTCATCCGCGCCACCCACGACACCGATCCCGATCACCCCTCGATCGCCCGCTTCTTTCTCGGCCCTCTGCCCTGGCCCCTGCTGGAACTCACCCTGGCCCCCGAGGTCAGCACCCCCGACCGCCAGCTCTTCTGGATCACCGGCGGACTGCTTGCCAGACCCCACCAGCCCGGGCGCCTGGAGTTTCGCCAGATCCCCCGCAGCGACCACACCATCGTGGCCATCCATGATTTTGAGCCTCGCCTCCCCTGGCTCATCTACCGCTTTACCCAGGCGCTGATGCACCTGTGGGTCGTCCACCGCTTCGAGCGCCATCTGCGCGGCGTCCAGGCCTCCCACGACTGCAAAAGGTCGTAAAACTCCCCCGGCGCCCCTTCTCGCCAGGCCCCCCGCCGCGCTATCCTCCCCTCTACTACATCTGCCGCCCCATACTGGCCGGCGCTCCCGCTCAAGCCCTCCTCACGCACGCCGGAGCGCCGGGAGCTCCTCGCATCGATGGTCTGTTAAAGGAGTATGACATGAAAAAATCACTCGTCGCCCTGCTCGCTGCCTCCCTGCTGATCGGCTGCGGAGTCCCCACCGATGAACACGAGGCGATGCTCCGCGATATGGAAAATACCAAGATCGCCCTCGCCACCACCGAACGCGAAAAAGCCGAAGTCGAAGAAGAGCTCCGCGGCCAGATCGAGACCCTGGAAGCCCGCATCGCCAAACTCGAAAACGATAAACTCGCCCTGGAAACCGAGCTCAGCGAGGCCCGCGGCGACCTGGATCTCTACGAGTCGCGTGCCGGCGGCCTGGAAGAAGCCCTGGAGGCCTCCCGCACCGAACTCGATGAGCTGCGGCGCGCCCGCGCTCAAACCGAGGCGCGCCTCCAGGAATACCGCAACCTGGCCAACCGCCTGGCCTCCATGGTCGAATCCGGCCAGCTCTCGGTCAAAATCCGCGAAGGCCGCATGGTCATTGAGCTCGCCGACAACATCCTCTTCGACTCCGGACGCACCGACATCAAGCAAGACGGCCAGAACGCCCTCCAGGAACTGGCCGCCGTGCTTCAAGAGGTCGACGATCGCAACTTCCTCGTCGCCGGACACACCGATAATGTGCCGATCAGCTCCGGTCGCTTCTCCTCAAACTGGGAGCTCTCCACGGCACGCGCCGTCGAAGTTGTGAAATTTCTGCAGGAGCAGGGCGTCAACCCCACCAACCTGGCCGCCGCCGGCTACGGAGAGTTTGACCCCATCGCCGATAACGAAGACCGTGAGATGCGCGCGCTCAACCGCCGCATCGAGATCATCTTGATGCCCAACATCGAAGAGCTGCCGTCGGTGCCCGACGACGTCTTCCAGGGCTCGTAAGCCCCGGCTGCGGGCGCCCCATCCACCGGCGCACCTGCCGCCCCCGGGCGCCCGCAGCACCGAGATCCCCACCATGCCCCTCGCCATACTGCCCCTCCTCCTTGTGCTGCTTCTGCAGGCCGCCTGCGCCACGGTTCCCGATCCGCCCCCGCCCAACCTGGACCTCGATCGCAACGAGACCGTCCAGCGGCTGGCCTCGGTCCATGAATCCGAGGTCGCCATCGTCCAGGATCTCCAACGCCTGGATAACCTCCTGCTCTCACTGAGCACGCTGACCAATCGCCAGCGCGATGAGACCTTCCCCACCGACCTCTTTCGCCTGGTGGCGGTCAGTTGCCTCAACACCGAGTACGCCCCGGCGGCCACCAGCGCCCCCCCCACCACCGGCGCGCCGCTGACCTGCCGTCCCGCGCACCTGGATCGCCTCAACCAGGCCATCGGCACCCTGGAGCTCGACGCGCGCAACGACGCCCTGCGCCTGCTCTTTCTCGTCGACCAGATCCGCCTGCTCAAAGGCAGCCTGCGCATGCGCCTGGCCGCCATGCCCGCCCAGATCGCCGACCACCGCGAGTTCATCGCCGCCAGCCGCACCAACGTGCGCCAGATCGAAGCCGACTACGCCCGCCGGCGAGCGCTCTTCAGCGCCGCCGGCTGGAGCCAGGTCAACCAGGTTCTGGGGGATCAGCGCAACCTTTTGCGCCAGTTCGACCGCCGCCTCAACGAGGTCAGCGCCGCCTACCCCGACTGGCCCGCCCGCGTCGACACCCTGACCACCGCCGTCTATTTCCGCCTCTCCCGCATGCGCTGACCCCCGGCTGGCTCAGCTCAACGCCAGCCCGTGGCCCCGGTAGAGCCCTACCAGCGCGTGATGCGCCTCCACCGAGGCGCCCACCGGCGGTCGAATCCCCACCTCATAGAGTTCGGCCACCTCCGCCTCCAGCGCCGCCTCCAGCGCCTTGAGCCTGGCGAGCAACGCCCGCAGCTCCCCGGCCGAGAGCGCGGCCTGCCCCTGAAGCACGCTGCCCCCCAACCCCTGGTGGGCCCGACGCACCCCCGCCACCTGGGCGCGCACCAGCGCCGCGATCCGGCGCGCCTTCGCCTCGCTGAGCCGCGGCACCGGCAGCGCGCGCACATCGCTGACCTGAAAATGCAGCGTCGGATTGAGCGCCCGCAACAGACGCCGGGCCGGACCGCTGTTCAGCACCCCCAGCAACGCCGCGTTGCGCTCCTCAAAACTCAACCCCGCCAACCACTGCGGGCGCACAAAAATCGCCGGCCCCGTCATGTCAAACACACACCCCGCCGGCATCCACCGCGCGTTAAAACGCCCGCCGGCAAAGTCCGTGTAGCAGATCCCCTCGCGCCCCACGTAGGCCTCCGAGAGCAGGTTCGAGGTGCGGTTGCTCGCGTAGAACTCCCGGGCCTGCTCCGACCAGTCCACCACCCACTCCCAGTTGCCCCACCAGGGCGCAAAACGCCCGCCCTTGCTGTAGAAGCGCCAGCGCCCCGAGGCCTCCCCCTCCTCCCAGAGCCCCGGCGTATGCGTGATCTTTGCCGGGTCCACCTGGTCAAAACGCCTCACAAAGCGGCGGTTGGCCCCGGTCTTATTCTGCCCCCCGGGCACCTCGGCGATGGCGTCCAGGGGCTCAGCCTCATCAAACCAGCGCAGCAGCTCCCCCGGCAGCTCATAGCAAAAGGGCCGCCCGGGCACCGCACGCGCTCGCCAGGGCTCAAAACGCTGCGGGGCGCGCTCCCGATAGGCCCGCTCCTTATCCTGCGGGCCGCGAAGCCCGCGCAGATCCCAGACCCGGGTGGCCTCCCCGGCCCCCTCCCCCATCGTCTGCACAAAGCCCACCACGCTGGCCTTCTCCCCGCTCAACCCCCAGAACGCCCCGGCGCCCAGGTGCAGAAAGTCGCGGAGTTCGCCGGCCTCCAGCAACGCCCGCCGCGCGGCCTGAAAGCCTTTGAGATAAAAGATCCCCTGCTGCACCAGCAGCCCCACCGACTGCGAGGCCAGCTCCTGGCAGCGCTTGATAAAGGCCGCGTAGAGGTCGCGCTCAAAGGGCCGGTACCGCTCCTTGAGCAGCGCGCGCAGCTCCTCGGGCATCGAGCGCCAGCCCATGTAGGGCGGGTTGGTCAACACCACGTCAAACACCTCGGACTCCCCCACCAGCGCGTCACGGCAGACGATCTGCGCGTCGATGCGCGCCTCCCCCTCCGCTGTGCGCCGGCCCAACAAGCGGGCCAGCTCCAGCTTCAGCGTGAGCCGGGCCACCGCCACCGCCCGCGGGTCGAGATCCCAGCCCCAGAGCCCGCTCACCGCCCGCAGAGGATCCCTCCCCTGATCCACCCACACCTGAAGCGCCGCCAGCAACATCTGCGCGCCGCCCACCGCCGGATCGAGCACCCGGGTGGCCTCTCCTCCCGCCATCGCGCGCCGCGCCAGCGCATCGGCCACCCAGCGCGGGGTGTAGAGCTGCGTGGAGACCGTGGCCGACCCGTGGCGCTCACCGCGCTGCACATGTCCCTCAAAGCTCTCCAGACGCCCCACCGACGACCACCCCTGATGCAGCCAGCCCAGCGCGTGCGGGTCCTCAAAGAGCGCATCGGGCCACGCGCCCAGCGCCTCGTCCAGCCCCAGCTTGGCGGCCGCCGCCAGCGCATCCTCCTCAGCGATCGGCGACACCTTAAGCCCCAGACACCCCTGACGCCGGGCCGCCCCGGCGGCCATCAACGCCCCGTGCCAGTGCGCAGAACTCACCGACTCGCCACGCGCCAACGCCTCGGAGAGCAGGACTTCGAGGCGCCCCACCAGCCCGGGCGCCGCCTTCGCTTCATGTTCCGATGAAAGACTCACGGCGCGTCAGAAACGCCCCCGCAGGCCCACGCCCACGGTGTCGCCCAGCGGCCCCACGCCCACCGCCTCCAGGCCCGCCTGCTCGGCGCCGGCGCCGGCGTCATCGGCGAGGAGCTGCCACACCAGCAACGCGCCGGCGGTGGTGATCGCGGCCCCGCCCACCACCGCCGCCCCGATCGTCAGCCCCCGGTAGGTCGCCTCCCGACGCTCGATGGCGTACTTATCCACCTCATTCTGCGTGGAGCGACGGTCTTGCAAGAGCTCGGAGCGCTCCGCAGCGGCGTCATTGGCCAGCCCGTTAAACACCGGGGTCAACACCAGCGCCCCCGCGCCCACCACCGCCAGCGACACCGGCACCCAGGTCGAGCGCCACACCGAACGATCCGCCTCCGCAAAGCCCCCCTGCGGCGTCAGCCCCGGGCGCAGCACCACCCGCTGCCCCTGAGGCACCTGCACCTGCTCCTCGACCACCTCGTAGCCCTCCAGCTCCACGATCAGCCGGTACTCCCCGGGCTCCACGTTGAGCTCGATCGGCGTCACTCCCCGCATCCCATCCTCGCGAGAGCCCACGTACACCCGCGCCCCCTCCGGACGGGTGATCACCTCAATCGAGGTCCGCGCGCGACGGGCCAGGCGCCCCTCGATCACCTCAATCGTGCTCTCAATTCGCCCCCGCTCCTCGGCCTGTGGCTCCGCGTTGAGAAAGCTGCGGTAATACTCCACCGCCCGCGCATCCTCCCCCAGACGCTCGTAGGCCAGCCCCAGCCGGTAGAGAAAATCGGGCAGCGGAGCCAGCTCATAGGCCCGATGAAAAAGCTCCACCGCGGTCTGGAACTCCCCGGCGTCGTAAGCAGCCGTCCCGGAGTCGATCAGCTCGATCAGCTCAACCTTCTCCGCTTCGCTGAGCGCATCAAAAGGCTCCGCCGCCACCGCCACACTGGCACACAGACACATCAACACCGCCGCCAGCACCGCCCACACCACTCGCTTCTTCATCCGCATCCGTCCTTACCCGAATCTTCGACATCATCGTCCCGGCCGGTCTTACTCTCCGGAACGCAACCGGCGCAACCGCTCGCGCAGCGCCGAGTCGGTCTGGTTCCCTTTATCGCGCACCTGTGCGGCGTTCTGGACCGCGTCCTCGCCAGTGGGCTCATCAGCTCCGGCCGGCGCCTCGTCCTGCGCCCGGGCCTCCCGGCGCGCTTTGCGACGCGCCGCTGCCTCCCGCACGCGCTCCCGCTCGCTACGCTCCTGCGCGGCCTGGCGCTCGGCGGCCACCCGGGCCAACGCGGCCTGCGTCGCGGTCAACTCCCGCACCTTGAGCACCGCCTCCGCCCCCGCCTCCGCGCCGGCGCTGCGGGCATGAATATGAAAGTCGCCCTCGACCTCCGGGGCGCGCTCAAGCTCCGGCGGCGTCGCTTCAACCTCGACAAGGGCCGGCGAGTTCACCGGCGCCCCCGCCGGCTCCCCACCCTTATCTCCCATCAGCCACACCGCCCCCCCGGCTCCCAGCACCGCCACCACCGCCACCGCCGCCACCAGCCCGGTCCGACGCCGCCCCGCCGGCTCCTCCAGGTCCACCGGCATCGTGGCCAGCGGCCCCCGGATGCGGGCGACCTGCACATCCACCTGCGACTCCCCGGTGATCGTATCGCGGCGCGCGCTCTTAAGCTCGGGCCCTCGGGGGGCGCCACCAAACTCCGGCAGCGTGTCCGCCTCCCCCTCGGCGCCCACCCGCACCGGCTCTTGCTCTGCCGGCGTCCGCATCAGCCGGGTGGGCATGCTCTCAAACTCGTCGGTCCCGGGCACCGCGCCAAACCCGCCGGTCTGCGGCGTCTGACGCTGACGCTGCGCCTGCGTGGAGCTGGGCGCCGCCCGGCGATCAGTATCGAGATGCGGCATCAACCAGCCCTCAAAGGCCTCCACCCCGGCTCGCCCCGCATCCAGACGCACCGGGCGCAGCTGATGGCGCATCCGCAGCTGATCGATCTCATCGCGCACCTCCCGCGCCGACGCCGGCCGCTCCTCGGGAGCCTTGGCCAGCAGGCGGTAGCAGAGCGCCTCGACGTCCTCCGGCAGACTCCCCACTCCCACCAGATGCCGCAACGAAGGCGGGCTCTTCTGGAGATGGCTGAACAAGATCTGCAGGCTTGTCTCCCCGCTAAAGGGCACCATCCCGCTGAGCATCTCAAAGAGAATCACCCCCAGCGCGTAGAGGTCGGTGCGCCCGTCGATCGCGTGATTCTGGGCCTGCTCCGGCGCCATGTACGCCGGCGTCCCGCAGATCATGCCCGTCTTGGTGATCTGCGTGCTCTGCTCCAGCGCCCGGGCGATCCCGAAATCCAGCACCTTCACCTGCACCGTCCCGTCGCTCACCGGCAGCAGCACCAGATTATCCGGCTTGAGATCGCGGTGAATGATCCCGCGGGCGTGCGGCTCGGTCAGTGCCCCACACACCTGGTAGACCACCTCCAACGCCATGTTCACCCGCAAGCGCCCCTGTTCCAGCAGTTCTCCCAGACCGATCCCCCGCACCAACTCCATCACCAGGTAGAGCAGATCGCGGGAGCGATCCTGACCAAAATCAAAGAGGCTCACGATGTTGGCGTGACTCAACTCCGAGACGACCTTGGCCTCGCGAAAGAAGCGCTCCAACGCCTTCTCACGATCGCTCATCTCCGGGCGCAGCACCTTGATCGCCACCTCCCGGTTCACCGAGAGCTGCACCCCGGCGTAGACCGCGCCCATGCCCCCCACGCCCAGCAGGCGCTCAATCCGAAAGCGCTCATCAATCACCTGCCCCAGCAAGGGATCCGGCGCCGCCTGCGGCGAGTCGAGCAGAAAGAGGCGACTGCCATCGTCGGGGCAGACCTCCAGCTCGCCATCAAAACGCTGCTGACATTGGGGGCAATATAGCTTCATGCTCGCCTCGGCGCCGCACACCCGAATCGTTGGCGGTGGCGACCTTCCCTGGATCAAAGTTCTGCGACATCCGGCACGTATCCCCTCGCACCGACCGGAGACTCCTGCCCCGACTTTGCCGCGTATTCACATTCACTGCGCACGACTTGCGCCATCGTAGGTCGCCCCTGAATCAGGGTCAACGTCGCAGACCTCGCAGGCGCTCTCCCCCGGCCTCTTTCTACCTCCCACGGCTCAAACACAGCCGACGAACACGTCGACACGCCCTTCCGAAACTCAAACACCTCCGTCGAACACTTCGACGCGCCTTCCCGCAAATCAACCCCCCCCGTCGCGCGCTCCGACACGCCTCTTTCAGTCTCAAACACCCCCGTCACGCACTCCGACGCGCCTCTTTCACGTGCAGACACCTGCGTCGCGCACTCCGACGCACCTCTTTCATTTTAAAACACACGCGTCGAAGCGCATGGGAGCTGGCCCCGCGGGGGTTGGGCGCCAGTGGGCCCCGGCACACAACGGGGTCGCGGCGACGCCTTTTCCCCCTTCTCCCCGGGGCCCACGCTTGACAGGAATAGGCTCTTTTGGTCAACCCTTTGCCCGACACCACCGCTCTCTGGACGCCGCACACCGCACTTTGCGCCAGAGCAGACGTTTTGGGCTCATCGCCACTCGCGAACCTCAGGCACGCTGCCCCTCCTGGGCGCACCTTATCTTTTACCTTCATCTTGCAAGGGAGCTCTCCATGACCAGCTCGCCAGCCGACGTGATCCCCCCCTTCATGAACACCGGTCGCCCGCTGCTGACCAATGACCCCTTCGTGGTCGCCGACCTCTCCCCGGAAACGGTGGCCTTTGGCCGCAAAGAGATCGAGCTGGCCGAAGCCGAGATGCCCGGGCTGATGGCGCTGCGCGAGCAGTATGGCGAGGCCCAGCCCCTTAAAGGCGCGCGCATCATGGGCTCGTTGCACATGACGATTCAGACCGCCGTGCTCATTGAGACCCTGGTGACCCTGGGCGCCGACGTGCGCTGGGCCTCCTGTAACATCTACTCGACCCAGGATCACGCCGCGGCCGCCGTGGCCGTCGGCCCCGAAGGCACCGCCGATAATCCCCAGGGCGTGCCCGTCTTTGCCTGGAAGGGTGAGACGCTGGAAGAGTACTGGTGGTGCACCTTCCAGGCGCTGAACTGGCCCGACGGACAGGGCCCCAACCTCATCCTTGACGACGGGGGCGACGCCACGCTCCTGGTCCACAAGGGCTTTGAGTTTGAGCAGAACAACATCAGCGCCGACCCCTCCACCACCGATAACGCGGAGTTCCGCGTGGTGCTCTCGGTGCTCAAGGAGCTCCAGGGTCTGGACAAGGGCTACTGGAGCCGCACCGCCCCCAACATCCGCGGCGTCAGCGAGGAGACCACCACCGGGGTGCATCGCCTCTACCAGTCGCAGAAAGAGGGCACGCTGCTCTTCCCGGCGATCAACGTCAACGACGCCGTCACCAAGAGCAAGTTCGACAACGTCTACGGCTGCCGCCACTCCCTGGTCGACGCCATCATGCGCGCCACCGACGTGATGCTCGCCGGCAAGCGCGCCCTGGTCGCCGGCTACGGCGATGTGGGCAAAGGCTCGGCGCAGTCGCTCTCCAGCCAGCGGGCCCGCGTGGCCGTCACCGAGATCGACCCCATCTGCGCGCTCCAGGCCTGCATGCACGGCCTCGACGTCATCACGATGGAGCAGGCTCTGGAGCTGGGCTACGACATCTACGTGACCGCCACCGGCAACTTCAACGTCATCACCGCCGACCACATGAAGCGGATGAAGCATAACGCCATCGTCTGCAACATCGGCCACTTCGATAACGAGATCGATATGGCCGGTCTGGAGGCGATGCGCGAGCGCGGCGAAGTTGAGAAGATCCAGATCAAGCCCCAGGTCCACGAGTGGAAGTTCAAGGAAACGGGCAACTCCATCATCATCCTGGCCGAAGGTCGCCTGGTGAACCTGGGCTGCGCCACCGGCCACCCCAGCTTCGTGATGAGCGCCTCGTTCACCAACCAGGTGCTGGCGCAGATGGAGCTGCACGCCAACGCTGAAGCCTACGGCAAGGATGTCATCACCCTGCCCAAGCACCTCGACGAAATGGTCGCCAAACTCCACCTGGGCAAGCTCGGCGCGCAGCTCACCAGCCTGAGCAAAGAGCAGGCCGAGTACATCGGCGTGGGCGTCGAAGGCCCCTTCAAGCCCGACTACTACCGCTACTGATCGCCTGAGACGTCGCCGCCGGCTCAAACCGGCCGCGGCGCCCCGGCACGCATCACCCTTTAGGGGCCCTCGCTTTGATCGCGAGGGCCCTTTTTTTGTGGCCGCCGCTCGACACCCGGCGCCGCGCGGCGTTCTTGGGTACACGCAGGCGACGTTGCTGCTCGTCACTCCCCGCTGGCCTCGCCAGCCCCGCCGACTCTGGAGGAGAGCCCCATGGCCCCGAGCCCCGACCCCGTGGTGATCACCTGCGCGCTCAACGGCGCGCACCGCGACCCGGCGCCCCGCACCCCCGTGCAGATGGCCGACGAGGCCCGGCAGGCCTACGAGGCCGGGGCCTCGATGGTGCACCTGCACCTGCGCGATCCGCAGGATGGGCAAACCCCCTCCTGGGATCCGGCCCGGGCCCGCGAGGTCGCCGACGCGATCCTGGCCCGGGTCCCCGACATCATCCTCAACCTGAGCACCGACGTCATCGGCAACGATCTCTCCGGACCGCGGGCCTGCCTGGAGGCCGTCCGCCCGGAGATGGCGGCGCTCAACGCCGGCTCCCTCAACGACTTAAAACTGCGTCGCGACGGGCAGTGGGCCGAAGCGCCGACGCTGGTGGACAACCCGGTCAGCAAAATCGGCGCCTTTCTGGAGCTGATGGCACACCACCAGATCGTGCCCGAGTGCGAGTGCTTCGACACCGGTATCGTGCGCTCGCTCTCGTTGTTGGAGCGCCACGGCCTGCTCCAGCCCCCTTACCTGGTGAGCTTTGTGCTGGGGATGGCCAGCGGCATGCCCGCTCGCCAGGATCTGATGCCCATCCTCCTCGACGAAGCCCCGGCCCGGGCCCCCTGGCAATCGGTGGTGATCGGGGGTCAGGAGGTCTGGCCGATCCACCGCCGCACAGCCGAGCTGGGGGGCCACCTGCGCACCGGCGTGGAAGACACCCTGTACCTGCCCGACGGCACCAGGGTTTGCGGCAACGGCCCGCTGATCGAGGCGATGACCGCCCTGGCCCGCGAGGTCGGCCGAGAGCCGGCCACCCCGGCCCAGGCCCGCGCGATTCTTTTGGGACACGTCGACCAGGGAGCTGCGGGCCCACGTTAAGCCGGAGCCTGGCCGGAGGACTCGTCGATGTCCTGAGCCCCCTCGCCACCGGAGGGATAGAGACGCGCAAAGACCACCGCGCCCAGGTGCAGCGCCAGCGCCACCACCAGCAGCGCCAGCGCCCAGAGCTGGAGGCCAGGCGGACCGGCCACCGCGCCCAATCCGTAGTACCCGGCCCACACCTGATCGGTGGCGCCGCGCACCATGCCCGAGAGGGGGCTCAGCCCGGCCACCCCCACGCAGAACATCGTCCACACGACCATGCGCGCCGGCCCCAACCCCCGGGGCGCTCCGGGCCACCACCGACGTACGCGCTGACCCAGCGCCGGCGAGCCTCCCACGAGCATCCAGACCAGGCCGCCGAGGAGCAGGGCGTTGAGCAGGAGTCCGCCGGCCACCAGCGCGCCGCGGCTCCCCCTTAAGTCCAGGGCCCGCACCGCGTCCAGCCAGCCGAACTCCTCGCGCACCGCCGGCGAACTCTCCAGCTCAGCCGGCGACTCAATGGCGGTGGCCTGAAGATGCGCCAGGAGCGCGTCACCCACGAGCATCGTCTGCGTGTGGCCTTCCAGCAGGGCCTGAGGCTGATCGCCCCGGGCCCGGGCCTGGCTCGTGGCCCCGGAGACCTCCAGCAGCTGGGCGCGCTCCCCGGAGGGCTCCAGCGCCTGGAGCCAGGCCCGGGCCTCGGGGCTCGTCAGCGCGTCGCTGCCCACCACATCGGGCATCGCCCACACCACCGACGCCTGCTGCGCCAGACGCCCGAGTTCCCCCAGGTTCCAGAAGCTCATGGCGAGCAACGCACCAAACATCAACCCATCGCCCACCACGCGGCGGCGGCTCTGGCCGCGCCCCAGCCCCACCACCGCGCCGCCGCCCAGCAGGGCCAGCAAGAGCCCCAGCCCCAGGGCCAGGTGCTGATCGACCTGGCGCACCGCCCGCTCCACCACCGCGGCGGGACCGGCCTGAGCCACGGGCAAGAGCCCCAGCGCGCGCCGGGCAGCCGGCAGCCCCTCGGCGTTGGGCGCGATGGTCTCCAGGCGTTGCAGCAGCTCGACAGCGCTGACCACCGGCGCGTGCTCCCCGGGCCCCTCCCCGGCACTCCCGGGCTCGTGGCTGGCCAGGGAGTCCATCAGATCGCGACTCCAGAGCGTGGCAAAGCTCAGGGCCACCGGGCTGGTCAGGGCCTCGGGGCGCACGCCGGCCTCCACCATCGCGATCAGCGCCCGTTCAAAGGCCCGCTCGGCCGGGGCGTGCAGCCCGCGGTAGTGCAGCCTCATGCTCGCGCGCAAGAGGTCGTACCAGGGCGCCGGGGCGTTGGCCGCGTCGTTGGCCGCGCGCACCGCCGGGGCGTGGCGCTCCAGGCGCAGCAAGGCCTCGGCCCGGTAGAGATCAAAATAAAGGTTGGTGCGGTCCCCCCGAGCCCGGGCCTCCATGGCCTGGAGCAACGCCGAGTCGCCCGGGCCCGGGCTCAGCGCGTCGGGGTCGGGCACCGAGACGGCGCCGGGCTCCCGGGCCAGATCAACCTCCGGGAGCCACATCGCGTCCTGCATCGCGCCCAGGGTCTCCGACCAGCGCCAGGGCCCGCCCCAGGCCACCGCCTCGCCAGGGGTGTATCGAAGCTCGGTGGGGGGATCGCCGGCCAGGGTCAGTCGGAGCGCGGGGGGCTCTCCCTCGACCCGCTCCATCGCCACCAGCGGCGCCGGCAACGCCACGCGCTCCACCACCGCCCGGGCCTCCACATCAAAGGCCAGCAGCTCGGCGCGCACCCCGTAGTAGGCACGCCCTCCCAGGCGCACCGGCCCCACCGGCAGGCGACCGCCCTGGTTTTCACGGTAGCGCCCCGGAGCCCCGTAGAGCGCGGGGTGCACCACCTCGGCCACCACCTGCCCCGCGGCCACGCAGCGCACGCCCCCCTCGATCGCCTCGACCTCGCAGGCCTCGGCGCCCGATTCCGGCGCCGGAGCCGGTGGCTCCGGCTGAGCCGCGGCCACCGCTCCCAACGTCATCCATCCCGCCAACACCCCCCAGAAAAGCACCTGCTTCACCCGCATCAGAACGCCTCAATCTCAATCGTGGCCACCTTCACCCGGTTCTGGCCATCCTGGCCCTTACGCGGGGTGACCTGCATGCGCTTCTCACCCCGGTAAAAGCCCATCCAGATGGTGTAGGTCCCGGGCGTCGAGTAGCGATCGATGGTCAGGCTGTGGCGATCGCTCACGATATCGCCCTCCAGCCAGCGGTTGGTCGGGTAATGACCGCCCACCGGATCGTGATCCGCCCCGATGCGATTTCCGGGAGTGTCGATATGCACGAAGATCTCCTGATCGCTGGTCACTCGCCGCAGAGTCTCGAAGTAGAGGGTCATCTCCAGCTCTTCGCCCCAGGCGTACACCGGCGGCTGCCCCTCAGCGCCCTTCTTGTTGAGCTCATAACCGATCAGCGCGATCTGCCGATTAAACTCCGGCGACTCGCCCGGCGTATTCTCCACGGTGATCGGCGAGGCGCTCTCGGGCAGCGCGTCGAGCAGCACGCCGGCCAGCGGGCTCTGATCGACTTCGCCCGGGCCCAGCTGGTTGCTCACCAGCACCATCGTCGATGAGCTGTTATCGACCACCACCAGGTCGGCCTTATGGGCACGACGCACATCGGAGTGCACCGCGGCCAGGCGATCGCGGGGGATCAGCGCAAAGAAGCGCTCCTCATCCGCAAAACGCGCATTGAACGCGCGGGCGTGGGCGATCGACTCCAGCCCCCGCACATAGAAGTCGGAGTCGCTGGCGTCGAAGCCATAACGCAAGAGGGGCTCATCGTCCTGACGCACCTCCAGATAGCTGGCCACGACCTTGCGGTTGGAGAGGTTAGAATCGAGATCGGGCAAAAACACCCCGACCAGAAGCAGGGCCCAGCTCAGCGCCCCGAGCGTGGCCACGATCACCAGGCCTCGATACCCTTCGGCAAAGGCCGCCAGGCGCTGCAGCGGCCCCGAGCCCTGGCGGAAGGCCTCGCGCTCGGCCGCACGCACCTCGCCAGGGCTCTCCAACGCCACCTCGGCGGCCTCGCTCACCGGCTCCTGACGCTGTGGCGCCTCCTCCTTGCCGCGCCAGGTGCGCCAGCTGCGCCCCAGCCAGGCCCAGAACACCTTGAGATCGCGCCAGGCAAAGACCAGCCAGCTCAGCGCCCCGGCAAAATAGGCCGCCAGCAGCGCCACATACCCGTACTTCCACAGCTTGAGCGCGCGCCCCAGCTCGTAGTCCTCGCCAAGGCCCAGCTCATCCTGTCCGCCGGTCACCAACTCGACCAGGCGCGGCGGGAAGCGCTCCAGATCTTTGCCCAGCATCATGACCACAAAGATCACGCTGAGCGCGATCAGGAGGTAGAGCTGAGGCTTCAGGCGCAGCTCATCCCAGTAGCGCCGATCCGAGAGCGCCCAGCCCACGCCCAGCGCCAGCGGCACAAAGGCCGCGTAGCTGGCGTGGCCCCAGCGCCCGCCGATCACCATGACCACAAAGGCCACCGCCGGCCAGAGCATCAGCACCCGCGCGATCGCGGCACTCCCCACATCAACCGGCTCGCCATCGCCCTCCGACTCGCCAGCAAGGCGCCAGCTCATGTAGCCGTAGGCCGCAAACGAGAGCGCAAACCAGGGGAAGAACCCAAACCCAATCTGGCGCAGCCACCAGGCGAAGGTCCCCGATGCGTTCACGTCTTCGGCAAACGCCATCTGGCTTAAGAGGTGGCCAAAGCCCTGCTCCTGGCCCAAAAGCACCAGCGTCACCAGGGCCGGCGCCACCCACACAAGCCCCGGCCAATGGAGCAACACGCGCCCCACCGGGCGACCGCCCCCGCGGGCGCGCCACTCCAGCAGCGCGACCAGCCCCAGGGTGAGCACCGGCAGGGCCAGGCCCACGACGCCGGCCTCCCACACCGCCAGCGCCAGCGTGGCCGCGCCCATGCCCAGCCAGCCGTAGTCGGCCGCCGAGAGCTTCAGGCCCGAGGTCTCCTCCGAGGCCTCACGCCGCGCCTGCGACGTCAGCGCCACGGCCAGCAACCCCAGCACCGCCAGCGAGCTGGTGAACATCAGCGCCATGGGTCCCGACACAAAGATCGCCCCCAGGATCATCGCCGGCGTCGTCGCCAGCACCACCGCGCTCATCGCGCCGGCGCGCTCCCCGAGAAAGCGGCGCGTCCAGAGCCAGACCCCGAGCAGGAGCAAAAGCCCCATGATCATCACCGGCGCGCGGGCGCTGCGCTCGGCCCGACCGATCTCGCCAGACTCCACCACCGGCTGTGCATCGACCTGAGAGCTTAAGAGCCAGAGCCGCAGCCCCGAGAAGCGTCCCTCATCCGGCGTCGCGGCGGGTTCTCTGGCGGCCTCAGCCTCGGCGCCCTCCTCCTCGACCGGGGCCTCGGCGTCGACCTCCATCGCCAGACGCACCGCCCCCGACTCCCAGGGCTCCCAGATGCCCAGGTTGCCCGCGCTCCCGATCACCAACACCGCACTCATGGCCACGACCAACGCGGCAACGACTCTCGCCATCATGCTATCCTCACCGCGGCGCCGGGCCGCCTGTGCTCGAAACGATCCGCTGCGGATCGTCCTTACGTTCACCTCTCCCCTCCGAGCCACACGTGCAGGCGCGCGCGTCGCCTAAAGCAGGGCGCTCCTTCGGTAAAACACATCCAAAGCGCGCGCAGGGCACTCAGGGGCGCCGGTGGTATCATAGCGGCGCGTCCTCAAGCAACGAACCCCGCCTTACGCGGCGCGTTAGCGGCTGTACAGCGGCCCGGCGCACGCGGTAGGCTCTTGACCTTGAACGCCCCTCTGTTGGAAAGTTGCCCCGTCCAACCGCCGCGAGCACTCCTGGCCGGGCCAGGCCGAGGGGTTTGCCACTTCTGGAGGTTTCATGTTCAAGCAAAAGTTGACCAGTGTGGTCAACAACGTCGAGGGCGCCATCGGCTGCCTGCTCATTGGCTTTGACGGCATCCCGATTGACAGCGTCTACAAAGACGAAGAGCTGCCACAAATGAGCGCGGTGGCCATTGAACTGAGCAACCTCCTCGACAAGTTTCGTCGCCTGCAGATCTACGATGTGGGCGAGGTCAACGAGGTGAGCATCACCGCCGGCACGATCACGGCGCTGGCCAAGGTGGTCGCCGAGGAATATCTGCTTATTCTCGCCCTCTCCGTGGAAGGGAACGTCAACCGTGGCCAGACCATGTTGCGGCTGATCTCCCCCTTTGTGGAGCGCGAGATGCGCTGATTGGGCGCCACCGCGCGGTCACCCGACCGCCCCACACGTTTTGAAAGGCTCGGGGCTTTTGATGAGGCTCCCGGCGCGTTGGCGCCGGGAGCATGCGTCAGAATCTCCCCTCTCCACCCGACGACGCCCCTGAATGAAGGGACCGACCCAGCACTGAGAGCGACTCCATGATCAGCACCCAGGACTTTCGTAAAAACCTTAAAATCGAGGTCGATGGTGAGCCCTACGTCATCATCGACTGCCAGCACGTCAAGCCCGGCAAAGGTGTGGCCTTTGTAAAAACCCGCATCAAGAGCCTGGTTTCCGGTCGCGTCCTGGATCAGACCTACCGCAGCGGTGACAAGGTCGATACGCCCAACCTCGAATCGCGCACCATGCAGTACCTCTACCCCGAAGACGTCCATTACGTGTTTATGGACACCGACACCTACGAGCAGCTTCGCCTGAGCAAAGATGCCGTCAGCGACGTCATTCCCTTCCTCAAAGACAACCTGGAAGTGGATGTGCTCTTCCACAACGGCAACGCGATCAGCGTGGAGCCGCCCACCTTTGTGATCCTGGAAGTCACCCAGACCGATCCGGGCTTCAAAGGCGACACCGCGCAGGGCGCCACCAAGCCCGCCACGCTGGAGACCGGCCACGTCGTTCAGGCCCCGCTCTACCTGGAGATGGGCCAGTTCGTGAAGGTCGATACCCGCACCGGCGAATTTGTGGAGCGCGTCAACAAATAACGCCTCGAAAATAAATCGTCCGGCTTAAGCTTTGTGTCGGACGTGGGGCCGGTGGGCGAGCGCCCATCGGCCCCGGATGTACTACGCCGGGCCCCTTTTTGTCGGGGCCCTCCTCCTCAAAGCCCTCAAGACCTGTACCCGGGCGGCCATAGAGACCGGGCCGGGGGCTTTCCCGTCTGACGACGAGCCAGGGTTCCTCGTGTCGATCAACCGTAACAAAGTGCTCACCGCGGCTCAGAAACACATCCGCAAGGGCAACTGGGATAAGGCCCTCAAGGAGTATGTGCTCCTGGCCGAAGACGATCCCTCCGATCTTCGCGCGCTGCTGAAATGCGGCGACCTCTACGTCAAACTCGATCGGATCGAGGAGGCGCTCACCTCGTACAAAACCGTGGCCGACCGCTACGCCCAGCAGGACATGTACGAGAAGGCCATCGCCGTCTACAAACAGGCCCAACGCCTGGATCAGGACGACGTGGCCCTGCATCACGCCATCGGTGAGTGCTACTTCCGGCTGGGCCGGCTCAAAGACGCGCTGCGCTCCTTTCATCAGGCCCAGCGCATGTACAAAGAGGCCGGTGACGCCGAGCGGCAGCGTCAGATGCTCGAACACATGGTCCGCATCGACGCCGAGGATGTGGGCCTGCGCATTCAACTGGCCGAACGCTACACCCGCGATGGTCTCAACGATCAGGCGCTGGATGCCTTTAGCTTCTGCGCCACCAAACTCGATGACGAGGGGCGTCACGACGAGCTCTTGCAGGTGCTGGAGCGCATGCTCTTTTTGACCCCGCAACGCCACGACCTGCGCAAGCGGGTCGTGCGCCTGCACCTGGATCGCCGCGACGAGCAAAGCGCCCTGCAGCACCTGCAGATGCTCTTTCGGGAGCTTCCCGAAGATATCGAAACCCTGGAGATGCTCGGCGACACCTTCGAGCGCCTCGGGCGTGATGACAAAGCCGTCCTGGTGCTCCTCTCGCTGCCCGCGCTCTACACTGCGGCCCACCGAGAGGCCGATGCCTCCAATGTCTGGCGTCGTATCGCGCGCCTCGATCCCTCCAACGCCCGGGCCCGCGAGGCCCTGGGTGCGGGGGCATCCTCCCAGGAGAGCGGCGCGCGGCGCGCGGCGCAGCACACCCCGGTGCCGGCCTACGAGACGGACCAGGTCGAGTTTCTCGACGACGATCTCGACGAGCTCGACGACATCGAGTTTCTCGATGACGAGCCCGAGCCGGCCCTGGCCCCGGCCGCCTACGCCTCGTCGGTGCCAACCCCGGCGCCCTCGGCTCCGACCGCGCCCTCGGCTCCGACCGCAACCGCGCCGGCGCCGCAGACCTCCTCGGAGGAGGCCTTTGTCGACATCACCAACGAGGTGGAGTTTCTCGACGAAGAGAGCGCCCCGGAGCTCGTGGAGATCGAGCCGCTCCCACGCCAGCCGGTCAGCGAAAGCGAAGTCCGGCAGATGCTCAGCGAGTGTCAGGTCTTTTTGAAGTACGGCCTCTACGACAAAGCCATCGCCGCGATCAACGCCGCGCTGGAGCGCTCCCCTCAAAGCCTGGTGGCCCATCAGCAGCTCCTCGATCTGGCGCGTGCCACCGGGGATCGGCAGAGCGCGTACCGCACGCTGATCACCCTGGCCGAGCTCACCGTCGACACCCCGCTGCGCGCCTACGACTTCCTGCATGAGGCCCTGGAGGTCGCGCCCAACCCGCGGGCCGTGCACGTCCGCGCGCAGGCCCTGGGACTGGATCTCACGACGCCGCCGACCAGCGACGACATCGCCGAGATCTCCATCGACGCCCTCGAAGTCGTCGACGCCACCGAGGAGCCGGGCACCGTCCAGGTCGACGTCGAGCGCATCGACGAGTTTGTCGAGCCCTTACCCCCCGACGACGAAGACGATCTTCTCTTCCTCGACGACTCGGTGGTCGATTTTCTGCCTCCCTCCGAAGAGTTCGACGCTCCCGACGCGGTGAGCGCCGCGCTGGAGACGCTGGATTCGGCTTTTGGCACCGCCAACGAGGCCCTGGAGACCGGCCTCGACCAGCCCACCGACGCCGCCGACCCCCTCTCGATGGGCGACATCGAGAGCATCGAAGAGTTTGGTGATTTCGAAGACATCGAAGATTTCGATGATTTCGACGATGTGGAGTCCCTGGAGCTCTCCGACATCCAGGAGATCGACATCGGCCTCTTCGATGAGGTCGGCGCCGCCTCCAGCGTGGTCTCCGACGATGAGCTGGCCTTTGAGACCGACGACGTGGTCGAGATGGAGCTGGGCCACGATGTGGCCGACCTCGACGCCCTCGACTTCTCGGCCCTCGACGACGCGCCGGTCGCAGATGCCCCCAGCGTCAACGCCCTCTTCGCCGATGTGGAAGCCGACGACATCTTCGAGGACCTCTTCGGCGACATGGTCTCCGGGGGCGACGTCAACATTGGCGGCGACGACCCGATGGGAGAAATGGCCGAGATCGACTTCTTCATCCAACAGGGGCTCACCGACGAGGCTGCCGAGGCCCTCACCGCCTTCGAAGCGCAGAACCCGCATCACCCGGGCCTGGCCAAGCGCCGCGCCCAGCTGATGCAGGTGCGCGGCGGCCTGGGCGCGGCCGACAACCCCTTTGGGGCGCGCAGCCTCTCACAGAAGTTCAACCCCAGCGCGGCCAACCCCACCGGCAAGGTCCCGGCCCCCGACTTCTCCACCGTGGTCAACTCCAACATGGAGCTGGGCATCGCCTACCGCGAGATGGGGCTTTTTAACGAAGCGCTCGACGAGTTCCGACAGGCCACCGACGACCCGGAGGCCGCAGACGCCGCCACCTACCAGATCGCGCTCTGCGAACGGGATCTGGGACATGGCGACCAGGCCCACCAGACCCTCAACGAGCTTTTGAGCCGAGACACCCTCAGCCACGCACTCCGAGAGGCTGCCGGGAACACGCTGCGCGAAATCTCCGATCTTGTCTCCTGACCCTGCACTTTAAACTTGACGTCCGGAGTAGGTCGCTTATCCTACCTGAACCTTCGCGGGTGTAACTCAGTGGTAGAGTGTCAGCTTCCCAAGCTGAAGGTCGTGGGTTCAAATCCCATCACCCGCTTCAATAAAATCAACAACTTACGAGCCCTCCGGGTGGCAAGTACCGCCCGGGGTGCCAAGTTCGTAACCCCCGAAGCCCAAAGACTTCGGGGGTTTTTCGTTTCTTGATGATGAGCCTGCCCCCCTCAGAGATCTTCTCCCAGGGCCTGACGAGCTCGCAAACCACCGTCCTCCAGAATCGCGCGCCGATATCCCCCGCGATGCAGGCGAAGCCGTGACTCGTCGGCCAACATGTAGCTGCCGTAGTCCGCGTAAAACTCCAGCGCATCGGCCAACACCACGATCGTGGCGTTGAGATCCTCGGAAAGCTCCTCGTAGGCCCGGCGTAACGCATCGCGTTCCATCCGCGCATGGGCCAGCTGTCCGGCCGGCACCCAGGAGGCCCTCGGCTGGGAGCGCGGAGCCCGTGGCTGACCCGCCAGCAGCTCGGCGCTGTCCACCCCCAAAAGCTCCGCCACCTGAGTGAGACGAGTGGCCGGCAATCCTCGCCGCTCCCAGACACTCACCGTTGTACTGCAGACCCCGAGCTGCGCGGCGAGTTCACGCTGCGTCCAGCCCCGGGCCCTCCGAACCTCAGCCAGCGACCGCGGGCTCACCCTTGCCTTGTGTCTCCTCGTCATAAATCCTCCTTCAGCGCACCTGATATGAAGACAGTGTCATTGCCCATCTGACCCGAAGGCGTCGGACCTGAACACATGTACCGTTAGTAACGTTACATGTCAAAGGACGGTTGCTTTATCAGGACCTGCGTACTATCGAGATCCGGTGCCCGCGCGTTCCTCCTCGCCAGATTTCCCAGGCCATTGCTCATGTTAAGCCTCGCCATCCGAGACATCAGGACGCAGCGCGGACTCACGCAACAAGAGCTGGCCGACGCGATCGGCGTCTCAAAAATGACGATCTCCCGATGGGAGCGACAACCTCCTCCCGAAGATCGCCTCCCCGAGATCGCCCGTGCCCTCCAGTGCAGTGTCCGCGCTCTGCTAGAACGTGCCGCTGGCCAGGCGGTGGAATCCCTACGCCTTGAGTGCTCTCACGTACGAAGCGACGCCGAAGCCAACGCCTGGCGAAATGCCATTGCTCTGGCCAGACTTTCCCCAGAGATCACGCTGATGCTGACCACGCTTCCGGCGTTCCTGGATCCGGATTCGGGGGTGGTCGCCCTGACCAGCCACGAACTGATCACCCGGGCAAATCTGCCGGAAAACTGGGTTCGCGAGCACTGGAATACCGTGGTGACAGGTCCCTGGGTCGAACGCCTGGGTTCGGTCGAGTGGGCATTGAAGCTGGTCTTTCCTCCCAAGAGCTAAGCTCCCCGACCAGCCGACGACGCCGGCCCACCGCCACGATCGCGCTCTTTTATCGTCATACGAACACCCTCGCCACGCTTCGCAGTTGACCTACCCTTGAAGGGCGATATCCTGCTCATCAGTTCAGATGACTGAGGTGATGATGGTCGGGGATACAACGCTAAAACAACTGGGGGATCGACTTTTGACCGATCCGCACCCCTACCAGGTGCGGCGAGCGGTGCTGCTACTACTTGTCGCGGGGCCCTACGTCCGAGCTCTGAATGAAGATGAGCTCCGGGCGCTCGCCAGCGAGGAGCACCTTCCGCTGGACGCCCTCCTCAGAGCCCGCGCCCTGATCATCGACCGACTCGAATTCGAGTTCACGGAGTAACGTTACTTCTCCTGACAGCCCACCGAAACACTGAAAACATGTACAGCCTCCAGCCCACCTTCCATCAGGAGCCTGAACATGTACATCGACAACAGCCTCACCCTCTCCACCGACGCCCTTCGCATCGAACGCCTCCCGCGCTACGTCAGCGCCGAGCACGCCGTTGAACACTACCTGCGCATCGCCCTGCAATGCGCGGGATGCTCGGCTCTGGACTACCGAAGCGTCGGACTGTTTATCCAGTACACCCCGCCTCCAGAGCCCGGTCATATCCGGGATCTGAGCACCAAATGGGAGCTGGAAGCCGCCTTCACCACCGCTCGAGACCGCGCCAGCGAGGATGACTGGGACGTCTGGTGCCAGGTCCGCATACATCACCGCGCCTACCGCGAGATTTCCGGAAGATCGAAGACCACCGTCGGCCGCCAGGTCGCACGCGTGGACGGAGTGGTGGAAGAAGCGCTGGCCGAACGCCAGCTTCTGGCCCGCCAGCCCGTCGCCAGCAAGAGGGGGGAGGAACAATGAGCACCAAAGCCGAACGCTACGTCATCGCTCGTCTGCAGGGCTCGGGCAGTCGCGAGGCCGCCCGCCTGGCGGGCTACGCCGGCGGGCGCCCGCCTTCGACGGCGCTGCGCCTCTACGAGCGCGTGCGCGACCTGAGATCGATGCCCGACGGCGGCAAATGGATCGCGCGACGGCTGCGCGAGCGCGAACACGAGGTTCGCGAACTGCGCGCCACGATGCGCGCGGTCAGGCTCCTGGAAGAGGTGGCGTCGTCGGACGCATAGACGACACCTGAACGCCTGTCCCACCCTCGATCGACCGCATAAACACGGGCGCATCCCCACCCGACACCTGCTCAAACGTCCAGTTCTCGACTCCTTGTGAAGGGACAACGCAACGACGCCAACCCGGCAGGTGACTACGATGACTTCACACACATTTCCTGATGACCTTCTCGAAGCCACCCGAACCTGGGTGGTCGCCGCGACCGGACTCGCCCCGGAGCGCGTGATCTTCGACGGCGCCACGGCCCCCTGGCCGGAGGCGCCTTTTTTCATGGTGCGACTCCCCCAGCTCGACCGCTCCGCAGGCACCGACGAGCTCCACTACGAGCTCGACGCCAACCAGGCGATGCAAGCCCGCGTCGTCGGCCAGCGCTCGGCCACGGGAGTGTTGCGGGTCTGTGGCCCCGGAGGCGCGGCGCTCCTCTCTCAGTGCTCGCTGGCCCTGAGCCTGCCCGCACTTCAGCGAGAGCTTCAAGCCCTCGCCATCACCCTTTCCAGCACCGGCCCCACCACGCCGGTCAACGATGAGACCCTCGCGGAACTCCCCGCACCGGTCTTTGAGCGCGAATTCGCGCTCCATTACGCGCTCAAACTCAGCTCGACCGATGTCGAGCCCCACTTTGAGCGCCTGGTCATCGACGTCGAACTCGACGCCGATCCTCACTTCACCGACCCACTCATGGTCACCCTGGAGGCAGATTAATGGCCGCAACGCATGATTCAAACATCTCCATCGACATCATCCTGGATGCTCCTTCGCCCTCCCAGGCCGGCTTTGGCATCCCCCTGCTGGTCGCGCAAACCGACGTCGCAGTCGCCCCCGAAAACCGCGTCATGGGCTTCTCCTCGGCGCGCGAGGTGGACGACGCCCTGACCCAGGGCACGATCAGCGCGGGCATCGCCTACCGCCTGAAGTCCTCCTTTGCCCAGCAGCCTCGCCCCTCGCTCATCAAACTCGGACTTAAGTCCAACGATCCGGCGGAAACCTACGCCGACGCCCTGCTGGCGATCGAGGCCGCCGACAACCTGTGGTACGGCCTGGCGATTGACTCGCGCCTGGAAGCCGATATCGCCGAAGCCGCCGCGTTTGCCGAGGCGCGCACGATGCTCTTTGTGGCGCAATCCAGCGATCAGAGCCTGCTCAGCGCGGGGCTGCCGGTGGCCTACGAGAACCTGGCGGTCAACGAGCGCACCGTCGTCGTCTACCACAGTGACGACAGTGAGGCGGCCGATCTGGCCTGGTTGGCCAACCGTCTGGCCTTCAACCCGGACACCTTCTCGGCGCCCTGGGACTGCCGGATCTTCGGCGTGAAACCCTACAGCGGTAGCCCCATGGGCAGTGGCGAGCGCAACGCGGCGATGGGCAATCACATCAACCTGGTCCTGCCCTACGGCCCGGTCCAGACCTTCGTCGATCCGGGCGTCAACCTGGCGGGGCGCCCGATCTACGAACTTCTGACCCGCGACTGGTTTGCCCTGCGCCTGGAGCAGCGCGTGGCGCAGACCAAGATCAACATCTCGGCCCGCGGTCAGAAGATCCCTCTGGGCCAGCAGGGCATCTCCATCCTTCGCCCCCTGGTCGAAGCCCAACTGGCCGAAGGTGTGGCCGCCGGGCACTTCATCCCCGACCAGACCGAGGTCGTGTTCATCGCGCCCACCCAGGCTGACATCGACGCGCAACGCATCCGCGCCACCGGTCGCGCTCAGCTTGCGGTCGGCGCCCGCACCTTTGACTTCACCTTCAACTTCCAGCGCACCGCCATCCATCAGGAGGACTAATCATGAACTTCCAGATTCTCAAAACGCACGACTTCAAACAGACCGTTCTCTCCATTGGCGGCCAGCTCATCGGTGGCTTCGGCGAAGAAGGCGGGATCGAATTCGAATGGGGCTCCGACATCGGTGAAGACGTCGTCGGTGCCGACGGCGAGGTCACCTTCAGCCGCACCAACGACCGTCGCCTCTATGCCGACATCACCGTGATGCAGACCTCGGCCGGATACGCCCGCTTGATGGCGCTGATGCGTGCCCAGCAGGCCCAGTCCAACATCGAAGAGCTGCCCTTCGAATTGAGCAATCCCGGCACCGGCGAACGGGTTGCCTGCGCGTACACCGTGTTCAAGACCCGCTCCGATCCCACGCAGCAGAAACAGGCCCAGGAGCGCACCATCCGCGTGCTGCTGCCCTACGCCGAAGTCAGCGGGCCGGAAACCGCCCTCTAAGAGAAACAGGTTCGTGCCCTTTCGGAGGCGCGAATCCGGCGTCTTTTCTCAGGGCGCGGCGCCCGCACGGCGTCGCGCCCTGTTTCGTTGTCCCCCCCTTCATCGCTTTTAATCCCCAGTAACCGACGAGAACACCATGAATGAACTCACGATTGTCGACGCCAAAGGCACCCCCCACTCCTACCACATTCAGCCCCACCCGGCCGGCGAGGGCACTCGCCTGGTCCTGCAGGTCATGTCGCTGGCCGCCGAACCCCTGGGCCGCCTGCTGGAGTCCAAACTCGCCGACATGATGAATCGTTTTGCCGAGGGAGAATTCGGCGCCGACACCGAGCTCTCCTCCCTGGGAGCGGAGCTGGGCGACATCGAGTGGCATGCCATCGCCGGCGATCTGCGACGGGTCATCGCCGAGGTCGATGGCACCCGCCTGATCCGCGACCTCCTCAAATACACCCGGCGCGACGGCAAAGCGCTTGGCGAGCAGGGCAACTACGATCTGGCCTACCAGCAAAACTATCTGGAGATGCTCAAAGCCGTCGTGCAGGTCATCCGTATCAACGGATTTCTGGGTTTTACCGCATCGCTCGCGAGCGAATGAACGCGCCCCAGTCCACACCGCGCCTGCACGTCCAGCGCGCGCTTGCGCGCGCTCGCGGCGTGGACTGGTGGCTGCATTCCATCGCCACGAGCGGCAAATACAACGACAGCCTCCTGGACATTGAGCAACGCTGGTCGGTGCGCCAGCTCACCGACGCGTTGCGGGTCCTCGACGTGTGGTCGGCGATCGAACGCCCGCCCCCTAACCCTCGGACAACCTGATTATGGCCAAAAAAAAGTTGACTCTGGGGGATGTGCTCGACCCGACCTCCCTCTTCCCGGCGCTCCGAGCCCTGAGAGCCATTAATAAGGCGCTCAAAGTTACATCTAAAACGCTCAAAAAAATTCGTTCCGTCACAGCGGAGGTCGTCGTTCGTGTGACCGGAAATACGACCGAAGCCCCCGCCAAGGACAACCCAAAAGAATCCCAAAAGGACGGTAAAAACTCCGAGGTTGAAGGTGGTCTTAAAAAACAAAAAGAAGCCCTCGACACATTCAAAACATCACTCGGAGAGCTAAAAACAGCCGCCACGGACCTTTTCAACACGGTTTGGGGAGGTCTCAAAAAAGCAGGAACCACGCTCTTCGATATGGTTAAAGGAGCAGCGGATTCTGTTCGAGACGTCAGCAAACAGGCGGATCAATACGGAGTCACCGTCGAGCGGCTCCAGCAGGCAATGTATGCCAGCTCCAAGAGTGGCAAAGATCTTCAGGAAACCCTGGCACTCCTGGAAAAGTGTGATCCTGAGATGCTCAAACTCGCCGCCGAGGCCGAGCCGATGGGAGCCGTCTTCTCTGACGAGGCCATCTCCCATTTCAACATCTTCAACAAAGAGTTCGATCGCATTCAGGGCACGATCAACCGCTTCAAAAACGCACTTGTCGCCGGAATCATGCCCTCCGTCCTCGCCTTGCTTCGGCGTCTCAACAGCTGGCTCGACACCAATCGCGAGCTCATCAACAGCAAGATTGATGTCTGGGCCGAGGCCATCGGTGATGCCATTGAGGTGCTGAGAAACCAGTTCGATCACCTCGACGCTTTTGTGCAAAAGATTGGCGGATGGGAGACGATCTTTGATGGAATCGCCATCGCTCTGGCCGGACTGGGATTTCTTGTGGTGGCGTCCAAGGTCGGCGCACTCTGGACCTCGCTCACCGCTGTGATTGCCGCGTTTAAAGCAGTCGGACTGGTGGCGGCGATCGCTCTGGCGAAACCCCTGATCATCGGTGCCATGATCACAGCGCTCATCATAGGTCTGGCGCTGGCCATTGAAGACGTCATCGTCTTTCTACGTGGTGGCGATTCCATGCTGGGGCGCTTTCTCGAGAAGTTCGGCCCCCTCGTAAAACAGATGTGGAATAATCTTGTCACCGGCGTCAAAGACGCGATTAACGGGATCATTGCCGGCTTCTCCTCGATGGTCGACGGGGTCAAAAACTACATCAAAGACCTCATCAATGGCATCATCGAAGACTTCTACGCTCTGGTCGCCCATGGCCGAAACCTTATCAACGGCCTATTCAACTCTTTTGTTGAGTTCTTCACCCAACTCCCTCTGGTTTTTACTCTACTCACCGAAGGGTGGAACGTACTCTGGGACAACTTAAAACAGACCCTTTCCGATGTCCTGGTAGGGCTTAGGGCCGAGTGGGACGGGTTTGTTAACAACCTTTTCAACCTTCTGAATACCGCCGGAGAAAAGCTACGCGAAGCCTTCGAAGGACCGCTCACCTGGTTGAAAGAAAGTTTTCAAGGCGTGCTCGACACCTTTGAAACAGCAAAAAATGCGCTGACCAATCCTGGCCAGGCCATCCTTGACGCCGGCCAGGGTATGCTCTCGCGCGTCAGCAATGCCTTTGCTCCCGATGAAGAAGCCAATCTTCGCTCTCCTGGCGTGGGTCCTCAGACCCAGAACGCCTCTACGCAAGTTAACGTGCACGTCGAGGGCAGCTCCGCCAGCCCGGCTGACATTGGAAACGAGGTGGCACGTGGCGCTCAACAGGGCATGGGACGAGCACTACGCCAGACGCAGGCAGCGACTGCCGGAGGTGAACTATGAGCGTCACACTTGTACGACCCAACGGAGAGTCGCTGACCTTTGACGCCTCTCCCACCCAGAGCTGGTCCACGTCAAACCAAATCACAGACCACCCGGTTGAAGAAGGCGTGACGATTTCGGACCACGCCCGACACCAGCATCTTCAAGTTTCCATCACCGGAATCGTTTCCGACTCCTTCGTTGGCGAAGGCGGAGCAGAAGGCGATCGCATTACCCAGGCGCTTCGCTTCCTCAACGACGCTGGCGAGAACGCCGAGCTTCTCGAGCTTGAATCACGACACGCACGGTCGGGGCCCTGGCTTCTTGAAAGCTGGCCCTATGATGTCACGCATCTTCGCAACCTTGTTTTCAACATTACATTGAGAGAAGTGCGTATTGCGAAGGTTGAGACACGAACCCTTCCGCGCGCAGAAATTACTGATACTGAACCGCCAACTAAAGAACTTGGCCAGTGTTTGTTGGAGGAGTGTCCCGAGCCTGAGCAAAAGAAGGTCATTGAAGAGCCCGAACTGAAATCTGCATTGGCCACTATTTTCGACTTTTTTGGCAGGAACTAACATGATCCAACGACTTCCAACCTTCGCCGAGTTTCCTAAACACATCATGACGCTGACGCTCAGTGGAAAGGTGCTCCGTTACCAGCGCACTTATCGGCCGCGCACCGGGTCCTGGTACGTGGACATTTTCGATCGCGATGAGAAGCCGCTGCTGCTGGGGCGCCGTTTGGTGGGTCAGCAGGTGGTGGCGGGGCCCGAGGTGCTGGGCGTGGACGGGCTGATCTACGCCCGTGGCCCGGACGAACCGCGTCGCGAAGACCTGGGCGAGGCGTTGCGCGAGTACTACGTCGAGTTGGACGTGTTGACGCCCGAGGTCGAAGACGTCGCCGATGCCTTCATTGTGTCTGTTGAGAGCAACGAGGAGGTGCCATGAGTTTTATGCGACAGGTCATTGTCGAGTTCGGGGTGCCTGGCGAGAGCGCGCGCCGGTTTACGAAGCTGCGGATCAGCGGTGAGGTGAAAAAGTCGAGGGGCCGCAACGCAAATACGGCGGCGGTGTCGATTTACAACCCCTCGCCAGACGCGCTCGCGTTCGCGCAGCGCGAAGGCACGATGATGCGGGTGTTGGCCGGCTATGAGGTTCCTCGGCTGATCTTCGCCGGCGACATCAATCGCGGAGGTGTGGAGCTCTCGCATGATGAGGTGGACCGCGTCTTGCGCATCGAGGCGCAGGATGGCGGCCGGCGCCTGCGTGAGGCGCGGGTCGACACCTCATTCTCGGCAGAAGTGAGCGCGGAGCAGGTCTTCGGCACGCTGGCCGACGCGCTGAATGTTCCGCTGGGCACCGTGCGCGTGGAGAGCGACGCGCGCTGGCCACGGGGGCTTACACTCTCCCTGCCGGCGCGCGATGCGCTCGACGAGGTCTGTCAACGTCTGGGTGTGCGCTGGTCGATTCAAGACGGGCTGCTGCAGGTGCTTCCCTCGGGCGAAGACACCGGCGAGGTCGCCGTGGTGGTCTCGGCCACCAACGGCAACCTGATCGGCTCGCCGCGCCCCCTGGATAAGGGGCTGGAGGTCACCGCGCTGCTCGATGGACGCATTCGCCCCGGCCGCCGCTTCATCGTGGAGAGCCGCGACTACCAGGGGACTTATATCGCCACCGAGGTCAAACACACCTTTGATTCGGGGTGGGATACCTCGTTTTATACCGTCATCACCGGGAGAGAGACATGAGTGAGCGCCATCCCGAACTTATCGATGTGCTGCAACAGGTCGTTCGCAGCGAACTTGCCCGGGTGCATACCTCGCTACCGGGCGTGATTGAGAGCTACGACGCCACCACCCAGACCGCGGAGGTGCGCATCCCCATCCGCTTCTCGCGCCGCGACCCGGACACCGGCGAACGCGTGCCCTACGAGCCCCCTCCCCTGCCGAACGTGCCCATCGCCTGGCCCGCCGGCGGCGGCGGTGCCTACAGCGACACCTGGCCCTTACAACGAGGCGACGAAGTCTGGCTCAGTTTCGCCGAACGCAGCGTCGACGAGTGGCTGCTGACCGAGGGCGAGCTCGTCACGCCAGCCGACGTGCGCCGGTTTTCGTTGTCGGATGCGGTGGCGACGCCCGTGCGATCGCGGGGTCAGCTGCCGGGTGATGCGGTGGCGAGTGATGCGCGGGTGATTCGGGGGGAGAAGGTGCGAATTGGTCATGCTGAGGCAACCGAGGCTTTGGCGATCGCCAAGCATGTGGAGACCCGACTTAACGCCATCGAAGATTATATCCGGACCCATGAACACGCCTACATTGTGCCCGCGATCCCAGCTTCGCCTGGTCCGACTATGAAAACACTAGTCGACCCGACCATGCTAATCGGCGGCTCCGACCCCAATGCTCCCTCTACCACATCCGGCTCTACCGCCAGCGCGATCACCTTCTCTCTTTAGACTTTCATAACAGGAAAACCACCATGCCCCTCTCTGCTGAACGCCTTGCTAAAGACACCTACAACACCATCCTTGGCGACGCCGAAGAACGCTACACATATTTCGAAGAAGAACAACGAGACATGTACAAACCCACACCTTCACCTGAACTCTACAATTTACTTCACTACATGGCGCAGGTTCTCGTGGCTGAAATACAAAACAACCTGACGATCATGCCACTGAAGGTGAACAACGCCGATAACCGACCGATCGGCGAAACCGTCGAGACCACCGGAATCGTTCAGTAAGCGCTGTATCCCCCTTTCCCAATCATTCAGGCGCTCTCACAGCGAGCCTTTTTCATAGATACGGAGTCCACCATGGCTGACCACCCCTGGGGCCTGAGCGATCAGGGCCTCGAAGTCCCTCGCTTCGCCGACTACCTCACCTTGATTCGCGACCAGTACGAGGCAGAGACCGGCCTTCAACTCGACTGGGGACGCGACACCTTCCTGGGCAACATCACCGCGTTGATGGCCCAGCAGCTCGACCAGAACGCGCAGCTTCTGCATGCCGTTTACGACGCGCAGGACCCGGAAAGTGCCTCGGGAGTGCATCTCGATAAACTCTGCGCCCTGACCTACGTCACCCGCATCCCGGCGCGCGCGTCCACCGTCACCCTGGAGCTCACCGGCGATGTGGGCGTCACGGTACCCGCCGGCCAACATGTCGAAGACAACGCGCGCCAGCGCTGGATCACCGACCAGGCCGTCACCCTCATCGAGCAGGAGGGGCAGGGCAAAGCGCAGGTCGACGCCCACTCCGAAGAGGTGGGCAACATCAACGCAGACGCCGAAACCATCACAAAGATCATCACCCCGGTCGCCGGCTGGCTCAGCGTGACCAACCCCCAGAAAGCTACCGCCGGGCGTGAACGAGAGACCGACTCCGAGCTGCGTCAGCGCCGCAAGCTCTCGCTCCAGGTGCAGGGCGGATCGAGCTGCGCCGCCATCCGCGGCAAATTGCTCGCGCTCGACTTCGTAAAAAGCGCCGAGGTGTTCGACAACCCATCCAACAGCACCAAAACCATCGCCGGAGTCACGGCACCACCCCACACGGTGGTGGTGTACATCTATGGCAAAAACTCGGATGGCTCACTGCAGGACGCCGACCAGAAGCGCGAGGTGGCCGAGGTGCTCTACACCACCCTCAGCGCCGGGGTACGCACCGCCGGCAACGACGAATCCTGGGCGGTGACCACCGCCGACGGCGCACAGAACGTCGTGCAATGGAGCTACAGCGAAGCGGTCCCCGTCGACGTCATCGTGACGCTCACCGGGGTTAACCTGACCAGCGTTGTCGTGGACGCCACCACCAACATCATCCAGGCCCACTTCCGTGCGTTGCGCGTGGGCGAGACGGTGCACCGTCTACCGCTGATCGTGGCTCTGGCGAAGCTCGACGGCGTCACCGGCGTGGAGGTGCTCTTCGACGGGGTGGACGCCGACGTGGACGTCGAACCCTATCAGGTCGCCACCACCGGCGTGCCCACCATCCTGCAGGGATAGTGGGCGCGTCGGTGACGTCTGGAGCCTGCACACCCCATATCGATCCGAGGGCCCCGCTACGGGGCCCTCGGCTTTTCAGGAGGACACCATGTTTACCGACGTTCAACTCGTCGACGGGGATCTCCCCGAGCACACGCGCTTGATTGAGGGCCCCGAGCTCATCGCCCAGCGCATCCGCATGCGCCTGAGCACCTTTCGCGGCGAGTGGCTCCTGGATCGTCGCGCCGGCCTGCCCTTCTTGCGATGGCGCTCCCAACGCTCGCCACCGCTGGAGGCCATGGCCGCCCGGGTGCGAGACGACATCGCATCCATCCCGGGCATTCTCGAGGTCAGGGCCCTGCGCGCGGAGCAAGTCGACGACACCATTCGGCTCTCCGGCGAAGTGCGCCTGGAGGAGGGAGCCGCGCTCGACCTGAGCGTGGAGGTCGCCACCTCGGGCAACACCTCTCCCACCGTGGCACTGAACCTCTCTCACAGTGGAGCCCCCCTATGAGTGAACTGACCTACATCCCAGATTACCCCGAGCGCACCCGGGCGATCACCCTGGCCCAATTTCGTACCTCTCCCCGGATTCAGGCGCTCATCAACGCGCTCGCAACTTCGGCACAGCACACCGAAGACCTGGGCTTTGACACCCTGCTCACCAACAACGTCGACCACACTCGGGGCCAGGCCCTGGAACGCTGGGGGCAGGTGGTCGGCGAACCTCGCCGGGAACGAAGCGACGACTCCTACCGCCCTTTCATCAAGGCCAGGATCACCGCCAACAACGTCTCGGGCGTCGCCGACGACTTTATCGAACTGTGGCGCCTGATCACCGGCGCCGAGCACGTGCGTTTATTTGCGCTGACCGCGGGAGCCTTTGCCCTGGTGGCAGCCCCCTCCGAGCCCTTAAGCGACACCCAACGCCGGCACATTCGCACCTTCATCGAAAGCATTCGCCCCGCCGGCATTGCTCTTGTCTTAATCGAGGCGCCTTCCGGCGCCTTTTCTTTTGATACCGGCCCTGGCTTCAACGTCGGCGCCTACGCGAGGATTCTATGAACAGACCAACCGAAGAGATCGAGTGGGCCGAAGACCCCGGCGCCGAAGTCGACGAGCCCGACGCGTTGCGGCCGTCGGGCTTTCCTTTTGGCTTTGTGCCTGCGGCGCAACAAATCAACTGGATGTGGAGGACGGTGGGGAGGTGGGTGAAGTGGTTGGCGAACAAAAGCGACAACCATGTGCATGATGGGGGGAGCGGGGAGTTGAGTGCGCCGAAGGTCAATCTTAAGGAGCATATCAACTGGGGCGAAGGAGGGGAATTTAAAGTCACTCTTGACAGAGACTCTATCGATCGAGTTCATGAAATCACCCATCGATGCACTGACATAAACCCATCCAGTTTTACGCGCTTCATTTCCGATGAGATCCAGACAAAAAACATTGGACTCATTAGCAACATGTCAAAGGTTGTAGACATTTACGCGTCCGACATTGATCCCACCTCCAACTCAGCCTCTTTAAACATAAGCACCTTCTCTTCCGACGGGAAGGTAAACATGAACCTCATCGGGAACCTATATGCGACCGAACAGATTGAAGGAAGCAACACACCCAAGGTACTCATCCTTGTTCATGAGGATGGACAAGGCTTTTTCAGCTTAACTCCAACGTCGCGCGTTAGCCACGTAGATCGAACATCGCAAGGGCACTACATTGTAAAAATCCCAACACAAATCACTTTCCCTTTCATCCAAATCACTCCACAAATGAATTTCTCTTCACAAAGCGACCACTTTGCAACGTATCGTTCCATCATTAACCCGTCTGACGACGAGACCACCATTTACATTGAAATAACAAGCAGCAGTGGAACGTCTAGAAACGCTCCATTCATCCTTGCGCTCTACTCCTCTTACGGATTCGACTAAAACGCCAGACCGCCCCCGGGCGGTCTTTTTTTTGGAGAACACCATGGGACTCTTTGAAACCCTCAACCGCCTGGGCGTACTCGGCGCCGGTCGCCGGCCCGAATGGCGCTCGCAATCCACCACATATGGCCCCCCTGCCGCGCTCTCGGCCGGCGTACCACTGAGCGGCGCGATGAAGACGCTGGTGTATGTGGCGCCCCGCGAGGAAGCGCACTATCGAACAGCTCGCATCAGGTTAAGCTTCTCGAAGAGCGCTCTCTACACGGCTACCATCAATGGCATCGACGTGGACCAGGGGGCCTACAACAATGAAGCAACGACCCTGAGTAAGCTCGCAGAAGGCATCAACGCCGATGTGAATTTGCAGCCTCTGGTGCAGGCCACATACGACGCCGACGCCCGAGAGGTCATCGTGCGCGGGCTCGGCCCCGAAGACTTCATGATCACGACGACGTCAACCTACGGGGATATCACGGTCCACGCCGACGCCACCGAATGCACCGCGCGCGTCTGGCTGCTTCCTGGCGGCATCGCCAACGCCGCCAAACCATCAGCCTGGGTGCAGGCCTCACGCGGCGAGTTCATGCTGGACCACCGGGGCATGGTGGAACGCGTGGACACGGCGGGCTTCGACCGGCTCTACATCGAAATCGCCGACGCCGATGGCCTGGTCCATGTCGCCGTGGGCCCGGGGGTGCTGGAATGAACCTGTATTGTGACGCCATCGTCAGCCCCGGCACCTCGGGGCTCTTCGCTCAGGCAGTCGTTCGTTCACCGCCGCGAAGGAGACCGGATGTGGACGTAGACCACTTTTTTAACATCGCCGGTGGCCTTGCCCGCTACGACGCGCGCACGCTAAGTCTGGCCGATGGCGCGCCGGTGGCGGAGTGGGGCGACACGTCGGGTCAGTTGCCATCACTGGTCGACATGATGACGCTCGCTCCAGACGAGTATCAGGTGAGTCCGACCTATGAATTTAGCGCTCAAGGGGTGTTGTTCTCGGCGGAGCAAAGGTCCGCGATGCAGATCCCGGCTGAGGCTGTTAGCGACCCTCTGGTAGGAGTCACGGTCGTCGCACTGGTGAACAAGCAGTCTCAGGATGGCGTAAGGCAGTTGGCCGTCTGGGGCGACATTGCGACTCTTGATACGGGCAGATGGGGTTTGACCACATATCCCGATGATGCGCTACAGCTCTATGGGTACGCGATCAGCAGATCGGTGTCTGGGGTGTGGTCTTCTGGGTACTCCATCGTGTCTGTCGTGTCCGATACGAGCGGTATCAAGGCGGGCGTTCAGCAATCGACCATGGTAGCGCAGGTGAGCCCGCACAACACCCTATTTGCGCCACGTGACGAGCCTGGCCTGCTGGGTCGGCTCTTCGGCGGGCTCGTACACGACCTGCTCTTCTTCAACCGCGCACTGACCCCGGCGGAGCTGGCACACGTGCGTGCAGAGCTGGCCGCCGACTGGGGCATCTAGCCCGGCGATCCCCACATCCCCCCACCCTCTCCTCGCCCCGCTTCGGCGGGGCTTTTTCATTTCTTGCACCCTTTCGGAGGCGATCATGCCCCTTATCCCCACCGAAGGCGCGCGGCTTCGCCGCGCTCTGCTTTCTGCCGCGCTCTCCGAGTGGGAGCGCGGCGTGGAGTGCCGCCGCGACGCCACGCGCATCAGCCGCTACTTCCGCGACTGCGGCTGGCAGTGGCACCTCGATCAACACGCCGGTGGCGCCTTCGACGAAGACCTCCGCCGCGCCTCGCCGCACCTGGAGTACTGCGGCCTCTTCGTGGCCTTTTGTGGCCTGCACCTGGGCCACCACCTGGAACCGGAGCGCTGCGTGCCGGTGCGTCTGCGGCCAGGCATCGCCGAGCTGGTGCTGCCCTCGACCTTCCGGGCCCAGAGCGCCCGGCACTGGGCCCGCGCCGGCGTCGCCGCCCCTCCTCCGCTCGAGCCTGGTGAGGCCGCCCTGCACCCCGGCGACATCATCACCCTGCGCACCCGCTCTCGCGCCCCCCGGCCCTACGGCGACCACTTCGCCATCGTCCACCACGCCGCCGGCGACACGGTTCACACCGTGGAGGCCAACGCGGTGGGCCCCCTCGGGCCGGATAAAGAGATGGGACGCGGCGTGATTCGGGGCAAACGCCCCCTGCGCGATGTGCGACGCATCTACCGACTTCGCCCCGAACACATTGAGGAGGTCTGCTGATGGATAGCGCGTTGATGATCTTCACAGGATGGTCCACCGCGATTTTTGCGGTGATCGAGGCCATCCAGCGCATGCCCGGGGTGCGCGAGCACCCCGGCTGGGCCCGAGCCCTGCCCATGATGCCTCTGCTCCTGGGGGGCATCTCCGGACCGGCGGTACTTCCGCTGCTCGCGCCTCATCTGCCCTGGCTGACGCAGGTCGGCCCCCCCGAGGCCGTGATGATGGGCATCGGGGCCGGCGCGGTGGCTGCCTCCGGACATAGCGCCCGTAAACAAACCCTGGGCGGCAGAGATCCCCGGATCTCGGGAGGGAGATGATGGAATGGGAACGCCTGTTCACACATCTGGGCACCGCCCTGCTGGGAGCGCTGGTCACGCTGGGGGGCGCGGTGATGGCCGCCTGGCGCAAGCACCGCGAGAGTGAACTGCTGGCCGGCCAGTCGCTCCGCGACGAACTGCGAGAAGAGCTGCGAGAAACCCGCGAGGAACTGCGACGCGTCCGGGATGAACTGGAACATCTCAAAGCCGAACGCCTGGTGCTCAAGCGAGCCCTGGATACCCGGGACGACGAGATCGCCAGGCTGCAACTCGAAGTTGCCCAACTCCAAGAAGGGCAGCGACGCCTGGAGGTGCGCAACGAATGGGAGGAACGATGACCTCTTCCACACTCAGACTTGCTCTGCCCGGAGATTCGCCGCCGAATGTGATCCACCTCAGCGACCTCCACCTGCGCGATGCCACCACGCTGCGAAACGCCCAACGCCTGGTGGACCACATCGCCTGGCGCTTTCGCAACACCCCCACCCTCGTCGTGCTCACCGGCGATATCATCGATACGCCCGACCCCGGGCTCTGGACTCAGGCCGAGACGCTGCTCCGGCCACTTCGCGCCGCAAACATCCCGGTGGTGGCCTGCCCGGGCAACCACGACGTGGCCTGGATGGGACTGGTCGGACGTGAGCGCTACCGGACGATGGCACTGCAGTGGCTGGCGCAAAGTGCCGGCGCACCGCCGCCGGAGCTGAGCTGGCCGCGAGTCTACCGCGCAGCCAGCCTCTCCCTGATTCTCTGCGACTCCAACCAGGGCCACAACAAACTCGCCACAGGCCAACTCGGCTACCCTCAGCGCATGGCCCTCGCACTCGCCTGTCAATCCGCCAGCGAGCGGGGCGACCAGGTGATCGTGGCGCTTCACCATCACCCGATGAGCGACGATCCCAGCCTGCGGCTCAAAGACGCCGACGCCCTCTTGCACCTGCTCTCAAGCCGCTGCGACGTGCTGCTCTGCGGTCATCTGCATCAGGCTGCCGCCTGGTCAGAGGTCTGGGGCATCCGACGCGTGTATGCAGCGGACGCTTCGACCCGCTCGTTGCGCTATCGCCATCTCTGGTACGACGCCGGGCGGTGGCTCTCCTCCTGGGTCCATCTCAACCAGGCCCTCCTTCCTCCCTACCCCTCCGCCTCGTCGTCCTGAACTCCTCCCAACTCGCCGGAGCGTCGCGTCTCCTGTCCCCCTGCCCCCTCCCAACCTCCGCGCTCCCGAACGCAGCCCCGAGGGGTCACTCCCACCCACAGGGGTCTTCGACCCCATCGGCTGCGACCCGACTCCCAGCTCGGACGCTCCCCTACCCCCCACCCCTCGGAGTTGACTCACACCTCCGGGGGTGCATCACCCCTCGCCGCGGGACTCTACCCCCACCCCGGGTGGGTCAACGCCCCCCACGCTGCGACCTGACTCCCAGCCCGGGGGGACCGACACCCCATACCCTCGGACCTGAGTCCCAGCCCGGGGGGGCCCCCTTACCCCCGAACGGGTGATGAACTGCCAGCCGGAGAGGTCTGAGCCCCCTCTGGCTGGGACTCCCCCCTCAGCGGGTTCCGAACTCCCCGGCCCCGGCGGCGACTCCGGTCGCCGTCGGGGCCGGGGGTGACCGGCTTGCTCCCGGACTCAGGTCTCAGACATCTGGGACTCTGCCGCCTCCACCAGGCTAAACGCATACGCCCGGGCCAACTCATGCCCGTGGGTCAGCGCCCAATCGGCGACGATCACCGCCTGAAACGCCCCACGCTCCCGGCAGCGGACTTCCAGCCGGGGGCCTCCTGCTGCGCCGGCATCGTCCAGACGCTCCAGCACATCGACAAGCACCTGCGGGCCAAACCTATCGACCAAAAAGACGAGATCGATGGCGGGATCTCCCAGATGAACCTCCGACCAGTCGATCACACCCACAACCCGGGCCTGCTCATCGAGCAAGAGATGCCCCGGGTGGAGATCTCCATGAACCGGGACCGGTTCCCAGGCCCACAGGGTGTCATCGGCCAGCCAGCGCTCCCAGCGCTCCCGCAGCGCTTGCGAAGGCTTAAGCATCGGGAGCACCCGCAAGAGCTGAGAGTGCAGATGCTTACGCTCTTGCTCCGGGCCCTGCCGGCGAAGCCCGGCACGCATCAGGGGGCCCGGCTCCAGGTGATGCAGCGCGCTTAGCAGACCGACCACCGAGCTCAAGAAAGCCTCGGTCGGGGCCGCCGGGTTAAGCACCGGCCAGCGCAGCTCCCCCTGGTCGGTGATCTCCCAGGCCGGACGCCCGGGGAGCCGGGGATAGGCGATAGCCCGCGCCGAGTGCAGCGCCCACTCCGGAGTCGCCACCGGAAGCTCCCCACGAAGCGCGCGCAGCGCGCGGGCCTCATATCGGCTCGCCTCCATCAAACCTTGCCGACGGGGCGAACGCACCACCCAGGGCCGCTCCTCCAGATCGCTGGCGTGGAGCGCCCGATAGTCGGCGCCAGACTCCTCAAAACGCTCCGACTCGCTGAGAAGCTCCAGCCCCAGCGCCTCACAATGCGCCAGCAGCTCCTCGGGCTCCTCCACCGGCACAAATCCTCCGAGCTCGTCTCGCCAGAGGTTAAGCGAATGGGCCGGCGCCTTCACTCGCAGCCCGGTCCCGTGAGGACCGTGATGCTGCTCCATGACCCGCGCACCGCGGTGCACGCTGCCCACCAGCTGCCCACTCTCGTAAGGAATGAAGAGGGACTCCTCGACAAAGGAGGCCTCCTGCGCCCGGGCGATCCTCTGGTGCAGCAGCGAGAGCAGCTCGGGCTTCATCGCGCTGACCTGGAGGGCGTCGGGCATGTGGATGCGCAGGCTGGCGCGGGCCTCATGCTCCAGACAATCGACTTTATTAAAGACCACCAGGGCATCTTTGAGGTCCACATCGATGGAGCGTAAGGTCTCGCGGGTCACCCGCAGATGCTCAGGCCAGGCCGGGTCGGAGGCGTCCAAAACAAAGAGCAGCAGATCGGCGTCTCGGGCCTCATCCAGGGTCGACTTAAAGGAGGCGACAAGCTCATGGGGGAGCCTTTTGATGAACCCCACCGTATCGCTGATCACCACCTCGGGCTGAAGCTGCGGCTCCAGCCTCCGGGCGGTGGTGCCCAGCGTGGCAAAGAGCTTGTCTTCGACCAGCACCTGGCTGCCGGTGAGCGCGCGCATCAGCGATGACTTCCCGGCGTTGGTGTAGCCGACCAGGGCTACCTGAAAGGCCTGGGAACGGCGCTCCCGCTGGAGCCTGGCCCGAGCCTGAACCTCGGCAAGCTCCTGCTGCAGCTCAACCAGGCGCTCGCGATAGCGTTGCCGGGCCAGCTCCGTGTTCGAGTGTCCTCGCCCCCCGCGCCCCCCTCCCCCATGGCGGTCATCGCCGACGAGGTTCGTGCGTACCCGGGGCAACTCGTAGCTGATACGCGCCATCTCAACCTGAAGACGAGCCTCCCGGGTCTGGGCGCGCTCCTCAAAAATGCGCAGGATCACCGCGCTGCGATCCATCACGCCGATGCCCAGCGCCTCTTCGAGCACCTGCTGCTGCCGGGGGCTGAGTTCGGCGTCAACCAGTGCCAGGTTAAGCCCGAGACTCTCGCAGTCGGCGCGAACCTCCTCCAGTTTGCCCCGGCCCAGCAGCGCCACGGAGCGATCGTTGGTGCGCTTCTGTGCATGCCCGGCGAGCACCTCCATGCCCAGGGTACGTGCCAGCGCGGTAAGCTCCCGGGCGGAGCTCTCAAGCTCCTGATCGTCGAGCTCGGGGGTTTGCACCGAGAGAATCACCGCGCGTTCCTGCCGGTGTCCCATCAACGTGCGGGTATCGTGAGTGTGGGGATGTTCAGACGATGCGTTATTGGATTCAGAGTCGCGCATAAGACCTCCTTAAGTGGGCTCAAGAGCCTCACCAGAGCGACAGACGTCACGGTGACACGATGGAGGTACCGGATGGAAAGGAAGGGAGATGCCGACGAACTTTCAGCCGGAGCGAAGGTGCCCCGAGAAGGCGCCTTCGAGGGTGAAGGCCGGGCCTGCCGGATCGCGTGCTTCCCTCTACATCCACGGTACGCAGGAGCGTTGCGCCAGGGCGAATCTGCACCCTGACGTTGCCCTCTGAGGGGCACTCCCCCATCGGTCCCACACGCGTCGCGTAAGTAGCGTACATGGGGCGATGGTTAAGCCTGCACGTCAGTCGTCGTCACCCCAAGAGGTCGACGCGGCCGACGGGGCTCAGCGAAGTCGGATGTAGAAAGAATCGATCATCGTCGTCATCTGGCAGGCGCTCCGCAATGGCGAGTAGCCGGGCTCAAGGGGAGCGGCGTCAACAGGGAGGTGATACGCACCTTCGCCGGAGGTGCTCCGGCGGCATCGGCGACAAACCTAGGGACCGCTCCCCCTAAAAGTCAAGCTGGCGACGGCCTCCCAGCCCCCGGCCCCGGCCTCTCACTGATTTCGCAGCTCGCCGGCCCGTGCTCATATTCGAGAGCACCCCGCCCCCTGGTCGAGTCTTGAAGCGCCGAGGAGTTTATGAGCACCGCCGATCCCGTACGTTTTGGCGTCATTGGCCTGGGTTATATCGCCCAGAGCGCCATCCTGCCCGCGTTCGCGGGCACTCCCAACGCCCACCTCAGCGCCATCATCTCCGGCGATGCGAGGAAGCTGCAGGTGCTCGGAGAGCGCTACGATGTGCCCCATCGCATCCACTACCGCGACTTCGACGACTTTCTGACACAGGGACATATCGACGCCCTCTACATCGCGCTGCCCAACCACCTGCACTGCGAGTACACCCTGAGCGCGGCCGAGGCCGGGGTGCATGTCTTATGCGAGAAACCGCTGGCGGTGAGCGAGGTCGAGTGCCGCAAGATGATCGCGGCCTGCGAAGAGGCCGAGGTCCATCTGATGACGGCCTATCGCCTGCACTTCGACCCGGCCCATCTGCACGCGCTCGACATGGCACAGCGGGGCGCGCTGGGAGAGCTGCGCTACTTAACGGGCGCCTTCGGCCAGAATGTCGCCCCGGGCAACATCCGCCTGAGCCCCCTGGATGAGGGTGGCGGCAGCGTGTACGACATGGGCATCTACGGTATCAACGCCGCGCGCTACCTCTTTGGCGCCGAACCTCTGGAGGTCATGGCCACGAGTCAACGCCGGCCCGGCGACCCGCGCTTTGACTACTGTGATGAATCGACCTCGGCCACGCTGCGCTTTCCCGGCGATCGCCTGGCGAGTTTTGTCTCCAGCCTGGGCAGCGCCTCCATCGGGCGCCTGGACCTGCTCGGGGAGGACGGGGCGCTGAGCTTAAGCCCGGCCTTCTCCTCCGCGCTGCCCATCACCCTGAGGGTGAGCACCCCGGAGCCCTTTGCGCGCACCTTCCCCCGACACGATCAATTTGGCGCCCAGCTGCTCTACTTCGCCGAGTGCATTCAGCACCAACGCCCGCCGGAGCCCGATGGTTACGAGGGGATGGCCGATGTGCGCATCATCGAAGCCATCTACCATGCCGCCGAACTCGAAGAATCAGTGGCACTGGAGCCGGTCGAGCAGCGCGAACGCCCGGACGTCTCTCAGATCATCGTGCGACCGGGCATCGACAAGCCCGACGAGATCCTGACCTCAAAATCGTCGCAGCCCTGACGCCTGCACCCCGGGACCGGCCTGTGCCACACCACCCGGTCCCGGTGACACGGTGGGAGACGCGGGCCACAGGGGGGCACCCGACTCAGACGTGGACCTCAACCTCGTCCTCAACCTCGGCCTGCGCCTCGGCCAGACGCCGCATGAAGTCCTCGGCGTCGCGGCTTTCCAGGCCCTCCGGAGCCGGCGAGAAGTCGGGAAAGACGTAGTATGAGGTGCCATGGGCGCTGAGGGTGATGTAGGCGTGTCCGCTATGCTCCAGGCAAGAAAGCGCGTTTTGAGCCCTCCTCAAGGTCATCTTCGTATCGAGCGCCAACTCCACAACGCTGATCCGCCCTTCCCGAGCGCTGACGAGGGCCAGAATCTTGCGCTCGTCCTCTTCGTCGAGCGTCATCTTCCACGGTCGCAGGTAACTGCGGATCAAGTACCCTCCGAAGCCCAGCGCCATCACCGCCAGCACCATCACCGCCCACGTCTTGGCCCCTCCCATGCCACTCTGAAACACACCCAGGCTCCAAAATCCCAGGCCAATCCCCAACGACAGGCATAAAAAAGCAATCCACGCGGCCGTCGTATCACGTTCGCCTGCATCCTCATTCATCGCGCGTATCTCCTTTCATATCCCCGGGCTCCAAGCCTCTTCTCTCGTGCCGCGGACCTCTCCTACAGAAACTCCCGGGGGTCATTTGGCGCCGCCCCTCCACGCTCGCGAAGGACTGGGCCGGGGAAGCTCGACAAAGCTGTATTGCAACGCCCCATCGCCAACCACCTCCGAGTGCAAATAGCCCTGTTCCTCAAGATGCCCCAACGCCGTCGATGCCTGCTTCAGGTCGAGCCTGGAGTTCAGCGCCAGGGTCCCCGCCGTCATCGAGCCGTGCTCCACAGCGCTTTCGAGGATGAAACGCTCCACCGAGGGTAGAAGTCGGGGCGCTTTGATGCGGCTGCTCTCGCTACGGTACTCCTCCCAGAAAACAGCGGTGGCAAGCCCCAGCACAATGGAAAGAATGCCGAAGACCACGATCGTCTCGTAGGCTTCTTCCAACGATCCTGCCCCGAGCCAGGGAAACGCCCCCATGACCAAAAAGAGCAACGTGACGAGCCCGGTGATAAGCGCGCTCATATACATCACCCCGCGCCGGCGAGCCGCCCCCTCTCGGTCAAAAACATCGCCGATCATGTCCTTTCTGGGATTGACCCTTGTCTTTCTTGCAGGCTCACGCGCCCACCAGTGTGCGCCCACCAAGATCGGCAGCGCCAACGCATAGATTGCCGGGGTCAAACAGCCGCCCAACACCACACTTGCCAAGAACACCACGGCAAAGGGCGCTATCGTCATCGGGTCGTTCTTCCAGGAGTTGTCAGACAGCTTGATGTCGTCGTCAGGCTCTTCCCATGCGGTTTCAATCCGCGAGAGCTCGTCATCGGACTCATCCCACGGGGCACTCGAAGGCTTAAGCTCATCGTCGGACTCATCCCACGGGGCACTCGACGGCTTAAGCTCATCGTCGGACTCCCATCTTTCGGTGTGTTTCCCCTTCTTGGAGCCCTTGCTCTTCTTGAAGCCCTTGCTCTTCTTGGAGCCCTTATCCTTTTTGTTCTTTTTCAACGCTTCACTCTCATCTCATCATACATATCAAGCGACGTACGCAATTCATCTTCACGTCGGATCTGCCACCGCCCCCGGGGCTCCCGGCGTGCATGCCGTGACTCTGACGCTCCTCTCCAGCGCGCAGATCGCATCACCCCTGACGTGTACACACCGGGCGCCGGGGCCCGGCACCCCGCACTGACCACGGCCACAGCAATCCCTGCCGCTCAGCCATGAACCTCAACCTCGGCCTCGGCCTCAGCCAGGCGCCGCATGAAGTTCTCGGACTCGCTCTCTGATAACTCCCGGGGCCCTGGCGAGAAGTCGGGAAACACATAGTGTTGAACGCCTTCTTCGCTGACGATCACGTAGGCATACCCCTCAGCTTCAAAGTGCGAGAGGATCGTCTGAGCATCTCGCAAACTCACCCTCCCATAGAGCGCCAGCTCCACGACACTGAGGCGCCCTTCCCGAGCTCGGGCGATGGCCAGCGTATTGCGCTCGCCATCCTCCGTGAGTGCGCGGATGTCCTGTGGCAGCGCGGGAACCAGGACCATCAACAGTCCTACAAAAGCCGCGATCACCGCCAGGAAGAGCAAAACCCACGCCTTCGCCTCCGGGTAACCACTGGTCAGTATCCCCACGCTCCAGCCCCCCAGGGGAATCCCCACCGACAGACACAGGCCGCCCATCCACTTGTAATAGGGCGGGCTCTTTGCGTTTTCATAGTCCATGGCGTGTACCTCTTTTCATGTCCCCGGGCGTCGAGCCCGGTCTGGCGAGCCGGAGGCCTCGAACGTCGAAACTTACGATGCCAACGAACGTCCCTACTCCCACGTGCCGAGGGTCAGGGTTTGTCATGGCCCGCTATCCTGAAATGCAGCGCCCCATCCCCCACCACCGTCGACTGCAAATGGCCCTGCACCTCCAGGAGGCGCAACACCTCCGAGGCCTGGTGCAGGGAGAGTCGGGAGTTCACCGCCAGGGTGCCCGCGGTGATCGAGCCCTGCTGCGCGGCGCTTTCGAGGATAAAATGCTCCACCGACACCAGCAGCTGGGGGTCGTCGAGACGACGGCTCTCACGGATGTACTCCTTCCAGAACATGCTGGTCGCCAGCCCCATCGAAACGGCGCCAAAACCAAAAAACGCAACCTGGTCGTAGGCATCCTCCAGTGACACGTCGCCCAGCCAGGGCAGTGCCCCTTTGGCAACACAGATCACCGCGAAAAGTCCGGCAATAAGCCCTCCTATCAGCATCAACCCCTGCCGCCCGGACGCGCCCTCCCGATCAAACATGTCGTCGATCACATCGACTCTCGGGTCGGGCATCATCCTCAGCCCCGAGGGCCCCACGCACCAGGACGCCCCAAAAAGGATCGCCGCACACATCGCAAAGAGGACCGGGGAGAGGCAGCCGACCAACACCGGGCTCGCGCAGAACACCACAACCAGAAAGAGCACCTTGAACGGCCCGAGCCCCAACGAGGATTCGACCAGCGCGATCTCACCCTCAAACTCTCCCTGGGTGGCTTTGGCCAGCTCCAGATCGTACTCGAACCCATGGCTCGCGTTGGGCTCGCTCGGATTCACGTTCTCATCTGTCGTGGAGCCCTTATCCTTTTTGCTCGTTTTCAACGCTTCACTCTCATCTCATCACACGCCTGACGCGACGCTTTGAATTCATCCCGACCCCGGGTCCCTATCCCTTCCGGACCTCGGGGCTCCCCACGCGCAAGCAATGACTCGGGCGGCCCTCTCCATAGCATGGTTCGGGCCCAAGCACCTACCTATCCCACTCTTCGGCGCGGGCCTCCTGGCCCTGACGGCTCACCCCCTCGCGATAATCGACGAGGTCGGCCCGGGCCTCCTGGCCCTGGACGCTCACCCCCTCGCGATAATCGACGAGGTCGGCGCGGGCCGCCTGGCCCTGGACGCTCACCCCCTCGCGATAGTCGACGAGGGAGGAACTGCGCAGCTCATCGAGGAAAACGCGCTCCTCGTCGCTCTCCTGGCGCGCACTGGAGCGCAGGTCAGGGAAGACAAAGCGCCGGGAGCCCTCGGTGCTCACCGTGGAGTAGGCATGACCCCGAAGCTCCATGACGGCCAGCACTTCGGCGGCCTGTTCAAGGTTGAGACGAGTGCCCAGCGCGATGTCCGAGGCCGAGATTTCGCCATGAGAGGCCCGGGCCAGCTGGAGGACCATGCGCTCCAGCTCCTCGGTAATCGTCACGCGCTTTGAGGCCTGGTGGGAGCGCAGAGCCAGGCGCCCCAGAAAGACTCCCAGAGCCAGAATCAGCGCCATAAAGAGCCCGGCCATGATGGCCCCCTTCATGTTCTCAGCTCCGATGACGATATCGTAGACCGCCCCCGCCAGGCTGGGCAGGCTCACCAGGGAGAGCGCGAAGGACAAGGCTCCCAGGATCCGCGCACGGCGGCGTTGTTGTGCTTGAATCTCGTTCAACGAATCCTCCGAAAAGGGGCCAGACTCTCATCAAAAGCGTACCCGGTTGCCGGAGGGCGGACTTTAACCATGTCGGTGTGCCAACGCCAGCGAAGAGACTCAGCCCCCACGTCCCGAACTCAGTCGTCAAAATCGCGCAGATGCCGCCGCCGACCGTCGCGGCGCGGACCGGAACGCTTGGTCTGGCAAGGCACGCATAAGGTGGCCCAGGGCATCAGCTCCAGGCGGCGCACCGGGATGGGCTCATCGCAGTCCAGGCAGAGGCCGAACTCCTCGGGGTCGGCGGCCATGCGTTGGAGCGCGGCCTCGATCTTGCGCAGCTCGTCGACGCGAGCCCGGTTGCGCTTGGAGGCGATGACCTGGTTCATCTCGTTGAGGGGCTGCTCGTCTTCATCGGCATGCTCCACCGGCGTGGGGCGGTTCGGGTCGACGCTGAGGTCGCCCTGAGTGAGGAGTTCCCGGCGACGGGCCAGGAGTTTCTCGCGCAATGCCTGCAGTTCTTCTTCTTCCAAGGTGGATCACTCACATAAGGGGGGAGGTTCAAGACAGATGCGTGCTCAGGGAATCTTGACTCGCCAGCAGAACTTCAACAGCGACGAAACAATTGCACCCTTATCGATCTATCGCGCTTGACCTTCGGGCTCAACGCTGACACAAGCCGCTTGCCGGACGCCGCCTGCCGTGGTGTCCGAGTCCCTCAGAGCTAAGCGCCCGACCTGATTGCCGAAACGTCCGGGCGCGCTGTCCTTTTGCTGCTCCGATGCGCCTTCTGTGGCGCCTCGCCGGAGTCAAGGGTCGAGCTCGTCACCCTTTTTCCGGCACATCTGGAGCACCTATGAGCACCACGGTTGACGCCGCGGCGTCTGTCCCCACGTCTACCTTCGACCAGCTCGGGCTGAGCGCGCCCATTTTGAACGCGGTCACCGACGCCGGCTACGACACCCCCACGCCCATCCAGGCCGGCGCGATCCCCCTGCTGCTGGCCGGCCACGACATCATCGGCCAGGCCCGCACCGGCACCGGCAAGACGGCGGCCTTTGCGCTGCCGATGCTCGACGCCATCGATCTCTCGGAGCGCGCGGTCCAGGGGCTGATCCTCACCCCGACCCGTGAGCTGGCCGTGCAGATCGCCGAAGCCATGGAGTCCTACGCGCGCCATCGCCCGGGCCTGACCATTTTGCCGGTGTACGGCGGGGCCTCGATGATGGGACAGCTCCACGCGCTGCGCCGCGGAGTGCACGTGGTCGTGGGCACCCCGGGCCGGGTCCTCGATCACCTGCGCCGCCAGAGCCTGCGCCTGGATAAGGTGCAGGCGCTGGTGCTCGACGAAGCCGACGAAATGCTGCGCATGGGCTTTATCGACGACGTCGAGACGATCCTGGAAGCCACGCCCACCGAGCGTCGCACCGCCCTCTTCTCGGCCACCATGCCCCGCGCCATCGAGACCGTGGCCCGCAAGCACCTGCGCGAGCCGCAGAGCGTGACCATCGAGTCGCACCATCGCACCACGATTGAGCAGCGCTTTATCCGCCTGCGCTACCCCGAGAAGTTCTTCGCGCTCGACCGCCTGCTGCGCGCCAGCGACCACGAGGGCGTGCTGGTCTTTGCCCAGCGCCGCGCCGACACCGAAGAGATCGCCCAGAAGCTCTGCGAACTGGGCCACCGCGCCCAGGCCCTCAACGGCGACCTGGGCCAGCAGCAGCGCGAGCTGGTGCTGCACCGCCTGCGCGAGCGCCAACTCGACGTGGTCGTGGGCACCGACGTGGCCGCCCGCGGCCTGGACGTCGACCACCTGAGCCTGGTCGTCAACTACGACCTGCCCTTCGACGTCGACACCTACACCCACCGCGTAGGCCGCACCGGCCGGGCCGGACGCGAGGGGCTGGCGGTGAGCCTGGTCTCCAACCGTCAGATGGCCTTCATCCGTCAGGTCGAACGCCAGATGAAGGTCAGCGTCAAACCCATGCAGGTCCCCTCGGCCGCCGACGTCGAGCACCGCGCTGCCGAGATTCACGCCGCTCGCCTCCGCGAGATTCTCGTGGCGAAATCCCCCGAACTCTCGCCGCATTACAACCTGGTCAAAGCCCTGGTCGATGAGGGCTTCCACATGACCGAGGTGGCCGCGGCGGCTTCGCTCCTGGCCGCCGGCGACACGCTCAAGCCCCCCACGCTGGCCGACCTCAACCCCATCGCGCCCAGCAGCCACCGCAACTCCGGCGGCAACAAGAAGAGCCGCTCCTCCAGGCATCGCGGCCGCTCCAAGGGCCGGGGCTCGCGCTCCTCGAAGTCCTCACGCGGCCCGCGCGCCTCGAAATCCGCCAGTGACCCGCGCGCCTCGAAATCCGCCGGCGACGAGCGCAACGAGCGCAAAGATCGCAAGACCTCCGGGCGACTCGCCACGCGTAAGACCCGCAAGAAAGTCAGCCACCGCAAGGGCCAGAGCCCCCCTCGCGATCGCGACTAAGACCCGCGGCTAGCTAACCAGCCCGCCCACACCCCCGAGGGCGCCCCCATTCAGGGGGCGCCCTCGGGGGTGTTCCGCCGGTGGCCTCCTGGCTCCCGGCCGCAATGCGACACGCTCAGTGCTTGAGCCCCGCACTCTCGGGCACCGCGCTCAACCCGCGCACCTGCCACGACGAGGTGGTCAAAAGATCCTGGAGCCCGCGCGGCAGCGCCGGCACACCGGCCTTCTCGTTAAAGGGGCGATCGCTCACAAAGGTGGAGACCGAGTAGGCACTCCACTCTCCGTCGCTGCACGCGTAGCACGCCTCAAAGGCGTACTGCTGCTCGGCCCGGAGTTCGCGGGCTTCCGGATCCCAGGTGGGCGTGAGCGCCACCAGCGCGGCACGCTTCGGATCGACCTCCACACCTTCATCCAGCCCAAAGCTCTGACCCTCAAAATGCTCGGCCCCCACCACCGGACTCAACTCCCGGGGGGCCAGCTCCTGCGGGGACTCGCCATCAAGCGCCACCACCGCCTGCCGACACTCGGTGTTGGGATGGGCCGCGCCGCAGTAGTAGATCATCTGGCAGATCTTCACGAGCGCCGTCGACCCGACCGCGCCCACCGGCGTAAAGGTCACCTCCCAGTCGGCGTCTGCGGGCGCCATGGTGCTCTCCTCGGGCTCCCAGGCCTGACCGGTGGCGTCGTTGATCAGGCGCCCGGCAATCACCTCCTTGCTCACCTCGCACCCGGAGGTGTCGGTCGTGCCGGGCGTCTCGTTTAGTTTATCCATCATGCAGCCGCAGTCGGTCTGGGTGACCTCACGCACCGACTCCTCCCAGCGCCACATGCCGCTTTTGGCGGGCACCACCAGCGTCTCGTAACCCACCAGCTGGGAGCCCAGCCCGTCGAAGATGCGGGTGCGCAGGCCCCCCTCATCTTCCACCGTCACCGCAAAACGCTTGCCGGCCGCGGCCGCCGACGCATCGATCGGCGCGCGGGCCTCGGCCACCGCCTCGCTGCCCGGGGCCTGCGGCTCCGAGGCGCAGCCCACCATCAGCAGCAGCCCGACCGTCACTACGCCACCCCCGATCCCCTTGCCTTGCATCCATTCCATCGCATTGCCTCCGCACCAAAATAAGGTTGAGCCCGGGCCCCGGGCTCCATGGACTTCACGGGCACTATAAGCCCCCCTGACATGCGATCTCTTCCAATGAGAGCTACCAGTCTCGGGAGCCCGGATCTTTGCGCAGCTCTTTTTTCTGACCGCGGCGGCGCTTCTCCTCCACCCGGCGACGCTTCGCGGCTCGGGAGGGTTTGGTTTCGATGCGCCGTTTACGCCGGCGCAGGGCCTCTTCCACCTTCTCGGCCAGGCGCTGACGGGCGTCCTGGCGATTGCGGTACTGGCTGCGCGTCTCGCTGGAGGCCAGCAAAAGCACGCCCTCCTCGTTGATGTAGCCGGCGAGTCGACGCATCACCCGGCGACGATCCGCCTCGGTGAGGGCGGTGGTCTGAGCCACCGGCCAGTGCAGCACCACCCGCGTGCTGGCCTTGTTGGCGTGCTGCCCTCCCGGTCCCCCGGAGCGGGTGGCCGTAAAATAGAGTTCCCAACCCGGGATGGTCACCCCGGGTTTGACCTCCAGATCGTCTTCGCTGCTCATCTCACTTCCTTGTCGAGCCCTGCGCCTGTAAGCGCCTGCGGGCGCCGTGCGCCTTTCGGGTTTGCGCCCCAAAGGTGCACGCCGACCGGGGGGATTTCAAGCCAGCCCTCCCCGGGCCCGGGCTCCCGAGAGGTTGCAAGCTTCGCCTCGAAGGTGTACGCACGCGCCCTTTCACCAGGCGCGCTACGCCCATGTGTGACGCCCCTGACGAGCCCGATACGACTTAGGCCCCCTCTTACATCTCTGACGTCGTTGCTCCCAACCCGGCCCGGGCCCCTGTGGCCTGTGCCGCCCCCAAACGCCCGGGTGCGCGCTGCGCCTGCGGCGACGAGCCCCCTGCGTCTTTGACACCCTCTGGCCCCCCCTGACGACAAGGCACGCTTTTGCACCCCTCTCTGACCAACTTCCGCTCCACCTGGCTCTTCAACCTCCGCGGTGACGTGCTCGCCGGCATCACCGTGGCGCTGGCGCTGATCCCCGAGGCGATCGCCTTCTCGATCATCGCCGACGTCGACCCGATGGTCGGGCTCTACGCCTCATTCTGCATCGCGGTGACCATCGCGTTTACCGGCGGGCGCCCGGGCATGATCTCGGCCGCCACCGGCGCCATGGCCCTGGTGATGGTCACGCTGGTGGCCGATCACGGCCTGGAATACCTGCTGGCCGCCACCATCCTCACCGGCTTTCTGCAATTCATCGCCGGGGTCTTAAAGCTGGGCCGCTTTATCACCTTTGTGCCCCACCCGGTGATGCTGGGCTTTGTCAACGCCCTGGCCATCCTGATCTTCCAGGCCCAGCTCCCCCAATTTGAGGGCGCCACCTGGCTGATGTACGCCCTGGTCGGGCTGACCCTGGTGATCATCTACGGGCTCCCGCGCCTGACCCGCGCGCTGCCCTCGGCGCTGATGGGCATCGTGCTGGTCACGGCCCTGGTCTTTACCACCGGGTGGGAGCTCAAAACCGTGGGCGATATGGGCACGATCACCCGCACCCTGCCGATGTTCGCGCTCCCCCAGGTGCCCTTCAACCTGGAGACCCTGCGCATCATCTTCCCCTACGCCCTGACGCTGGCGATGGTCGGGATGCTGGAGTCGCTGCTCACCGCTCAGCTCCTCGACGAGATGACCGACACCCGCAGCGATAAAAACCAGGAGATCCGCGGCCAGGGCATCGCCAACGCCATCGCCGGGTGCTTCGGCGGGATGGCCGGCTGCGCGATGATCGGCCAGTCGGTGATCAACGTGAAAAGCGGCGGACGCGGTCGCCTCTCGGCCCTGGTCGCCGGGATCTTTTTGATGGTCCTGATCCTGGCCTTCGGCGACGTGGTCATGCGCATCCCCATGGCGGCCCTGGTCGGCGTGATGATCATGGTCAGCGTGGGCACCTTCAACTGGAACTCCCTGCTCCAGATGCGCCGGGTGCCCGTCGGCGACTCGGTGGTGATGCTCAGCACCGTGGCCACCGTGGTCTACACCCACGACCTGGCCAAAGGCGTGGCCCTGGGCGTGGCCCTCAGCGCCATCATCTTTGGCTGGCGTATCGCGCGCCTCAAGGTCGTCAGCGAGCTGAGCGAGGGCACCAAAAACTACCGGGTCAGCGGCCAGTTCTTCTTCGCCACCTGCACCGCGTTCACCGAGAGCCTCACCCCGCTGGACGACCCCGACACCGTCATCCTCGACTTTGGCGACTCCCACATCTGGGACCTCTCCGCGGTCAACGCCATCGCTCGCCAGCGCGAAAAGTACGAGAGCCTGGGCAAGACCCTCCGCGTGGTCGGACTCAACCCCGAGAGCCAGAAGCTCGTCGACCGCGTGGGGCTCGGCGCCCCCGCCGGGCACTGAGCCGACCGGAAAGGGCCGATCGGGCGATGGAGCAGGTGGAATGCGCCTAATCGGCCTTAGTTCAAATTGAAATAGGGTCGATCAGGTGCTCGTTGGCCCCCTTGTAAAATGAAAGAGGGCCGATCAACACCTGATCGACCCTTCCGGTAGCTGAAACAGGGCCGATCAACACCTGATCGACCCTTCCGGTAGCTGAAAGAGGGCCGATCAGCCCTTGAGTAGCCCTGGTTCAGTTTCAAACGCCCGCGATCAGCACTTGAGTAGCCCTGGTTCAGTTTCAAACGCCCGTGATCAGCGCTTAAGAAGCCCCCAAAACGCTGCAGACACCCGCGATCAGCGCTTAAGAAGCCCCCAAAACGCTGCAGACGCTCGCGATCAACGCTTAAGAAGCCCTGGTTCAGTTTCAAACGCCCGCGATCAGCGCTTAAGAAGCCCCCAAAACGCTGCAGACACCCGCGATCAGCGCTTGAATAGCCTTCGTTCAGCCACGAACGTCCCGGGCCCCCTTGACCTCCTCGCCAGCACCGGACACCCTGCGCTCCGCGCGTATCCCCCCCGTTGAAGGAGCCTTCATGACCATCTGGGTCGACGCCGACGCCCTCCCCTCCGCCGCCCGGGACATCCTGGTCAAAGCCTCGCTCACTCGGCGCATCAACGTCGTGCTGGTGGCCAACCGCTGGATGCCCAAACCCCGCGCCGAGCTGGTCCAGACCATCGTGGTGCCCGCCGGCGCCGACGTGGCCGACGACCATATCGTGGAGCATTGCCAGCAGGGCGACCTGGTCATCACCGCCGACATCCCCCTGGCCGACCGCGTGATCGAGCGCGGCTGCCAGGTGATCACCGCCTACGGCCGCGAGCTCGATGAGGCCAACGTGCGCGAGGCCTTGAGCATGCGCGACTTCAAAGAGGAGCTGCGCGATTTGGGCGTGATGACCGGCGGGCCGCCCCCCTACGGTCAGAGCCAGAAACAGGGCTTTGCCAACGCCCTGGATCGCTGGATCACCCGTCACCACCGCCCTTAAGCGCCGGGGCCCCCGCGGCACCGACGCCTAAAAAAAGCGCCCCGGGACCTGTGGGGCGCTTTTTTTAGGCGTGTGAACGAAGGGGAGCTCAGAAGCTCCCCGCCACTAGAGCTCGGGGCGCTCCGGCAGCTTCAAGGGCTGACGCCCCTGGACCTGCTGAACGCGCACCTCATCAAAGGCCCGCATACGCTCCAGCTGGGTGTACATCCGCCAGGCCGACTCCGCAGGCAGCAGCGGCGAGATGGTCTGACGCTGCCCGTCACGCTGCGAGATCACGACGACGTGGCCCGTGGCGCGGTGGCCCGGGCGCACGCCGCTGCCGCGCTCGCTCCTCTCGACCACCTCCACCCCGCGCAGCTGAGCGACGTCAAAGCTCGTGTACGCGCGCTCCAGCCCCATCCGCGACGCCACGTAGACCCGGCAGATGGAGGGGTTGCACACCACCTGGGCATCGCGCGGCGCGCTCATAAACACCAGCCCTCCGACCAGGGTCAGCGCCCCCACCAGCGATAGCACCACCACCAGCAGGCGCTGCGCCCGGCTCAACGCGCTCCAGAACCCCCGGGGCTCCGACACCTCCAACGACTCCGACTCCGGCGGAGCGGATTCCGACGGCTCCGGGGTCTCCTGCACCGGCAAATCCGGGGTTTCCTGCTCGTGTTCACGCTCGCTCATCTCACCTCCTCATTTCATCCGCGACGTCCCTTTATCTCAGAGGAGCGGACACTCTACAAAGAGCCCGGCCAGGGGATGTTCCGGATCACGCACCGGCGCCATAAAGCGCAGCTCCATGGAGGTGGGCGCCAGGTAGACCTCCTGCTGACCGTTGACCTGGTACGTGCCCCCGGGCGCCGTGCCCTGGTAGACCCCTTCGATGTACCCATTCTCCGTCCAGCGGGTGATCGTCAACATCCCCTCGCCATGCGCCGAGGTATGAGGGAAGGGCAGTGGAAAGATCTCGTTCAGCGCCACCGAAAAGTTGGCCGGCACCACCAGGGGCTGCTCCCCCACGGGCAGCTCAGCGACGATGGTATGCCGCGCTGTATGAGAGCTGCCAAAATCAAGGGTGAGCAGTGGCGCTACATAAAGCGCCGAGATGCCCTTAAAGTCGCCGACCGAACCGCTGGCCACCCCCTGGGTCTCCATGTCGTAGAAACACTCGCAATGGCCCACCCGCACCCGCACCGAGTCGTAGAGCTCGCGCTCCTCGATGCTCGCGGAGATGGTGTATTCCCCCGTGTCTGCACTGACAAAGCGCCCATCGGAGCTGATGCTCCCGCCGGAAGCTTCCCACGTCACCCGCGCATCGCCGGCCAGGGTGACAGCCTCCGCACTGAGCTGCAGGGGCTCGTCAGGCTGAATGCAGCGAGCCCGCGGGCTGATGCGCAGCGACTCCTCGTTGCGCATCAGCACCGAGGCCTGGCGCGGGGGCTGCCCGCAGCTCGGAGAGCGCAAGCCCCCAAAAGAGAGGCTCGTCAGGGTCACCTCTACCGGGAACTCCTCCCGGGTCGCCGGCAGCTCTACCACCACCGTGTGGCGCCCCCCATCCTCGCTGATGTCGCGGAGCGTGGCCTCACCATAGGTCACCTCCCACTGGCCCCGGGCATCCTCCCCGAAGATCTCGGCATTCAAGATGACCGAGTCGCCGGGGAGCGCCGCGATGACCCGCTGCTCCATCTCCACGCGAATCGGCGTGATCGTCACCGGCCCCTCCCACCGCGAACTCTCCTGATTGCTCTGCGGCGGAAAGGCCGCGCGGGTACCGTTGGCCCACACCACCACCGCGCCGCCCCCGGCGTGACGAGGCTCATACACCCGCTTGTTGGTGTTCAGCGGCCCCTCGCTACAAAAGCCCGCGGCCACATCCGCGCCATTCGCCCGGGAGCCGATCCCTCCCTGGTACTCAAAATCGACCTGATGGGTATCGACATAGAGCGAGATGTCAGTCCAGGGGCCCGGGCGAATTTCACAACCCAGGGTCAAATCAAACATCCCTTCCAGCGATGTCCCGGCAGCGTTTGCAACGAAAAACTCAACGATATTCTCAAACACCGTGGCTACATCATCGTTGCCGATCTTCATCTCGTTACGCAGTAGCGTAGAGGCCGCGGTTTTCTTCGCGATCCGCCCGGCTCCGGTCAGGTTATCGACGCCCCAGGCCGCGGCCAGCGCAAGATTCACGAACATTTTCGCGACACTCCCCCCCAGAACCCATCCCGGCGCGTGGGCCGAAACAACAAAGTCATCCCACTGGCCGGGCACCCGGTAATCTTCGATAAATGCGCTGGTGTAGCTACGCACCTCCCCATCGTAAAGCCAGCGTGGCATAGAGTTGGTGTACATGTAGCTCCCCAACTGCGCGGCACCAACATAGAGCCCCAACACCACACCCACACCGGCGGACGGCCCCGGCACAACGGAGATCACGCTGGCCAGGGTTCCTACCTTCGCTACCTCTCTCTTTACCCCTGCCACGGTGGCGGCCTTTCGCATGTAATAGGAGAGTTCCTCGGCATTGGCGATCTCCACCTCCACACGGTCGGAAATCCTGGCGCAGATCCCCTGGCGGTGCTGCCCCAGGTCGTCTCCAAACTCCAGCCCCTCCTCAGAAGGCCCCGGGGTAAAGCGCAGCTCCACCGGCCCCTCGGCCTCCAGCTCGGCCAGCCCGACCAGCGCCTCCCGGCTCAGCCCGGCGGCGTCGACCTTTCCGATGATCGCGTCGACCAGCGCAAGGTCCTCAGCGCTGACCTCCACCGGCAGACGCCCCTCATCGAGCTGCGCCAGCAGCGAATCGGGGTTATCCGGATGGGCCGTGGCCCAGGCCTGCATCGCCAGCGGGAGGGCCATCACCGGCACCTCATCCAGGGGCCCCTCCAGCACCTCGCGCAACTCCAGCCCGTAGCTCTCCAGCAGGGTCTCGGCGAGCTCTGAGGAGGCGATCAACGACTCCCGGAGGGCGCCGGGCGCCGGCGGCAAAGCCTCCACCTCCCAGGCCACCTCCCCCGGGCACTCCGCCTCACCATCGGTGAATCGCAGGGTCAGCGGGCCACCCTGTGCAGACTCCGGATGCATCGGAGAGATGAAATAATGCTTCTCGCGCTCCGAGTCGAAGTACACCGGCAGTACAAAATACTCATCGTCCCCCTCGCCGTAGTACACCTTCGCCGAGAAAAGCCCCCGCCGATGTTGCGGCCCTTGCTCATCGACATCGAAGAGCTGGAGATCGACCTCAACCTCCTCAAAGGGCTCCCCACCGCTGCCCCAGACATGCACCCCGGTGCAATACGAGGGGAAATCCACCTCTGCGGGTGCCGCGCCCTGATAGACCTCCAGGTTATTCTCCGGCTCAAAATAGCTGCGACACCCCTCGCAACCCGCGCCCAGCATCATCAGCGGCATCATCACCGCCACCATTCGCCAGCCCATTCCCGGCTCTCTCATCGACCTACCCCCTCATGGCATGCAAAGAGGAACGCCGTAGCGAACACCTCACGCGCTCACCCGCCGCCCCATCCTTTAAGATTGAAGTGCCCCTGGTTTTAGCAGCACGGGCACCGCTCTTCAAAACTCCCCCCCCTTTTGGGGGAAATCGCTTCACCAGTGCCCGGAGGGCATGTCCTGATGCTGCGTCACGCCTTCGCCGGTCTCAGCCGCACATGCCCCGACCTTGTGGCGCTCCCCGGCCTCGGGCGCTTCCGGGGGCCCCTCCCCGCCCTGGAGTCCGGCCATCTCGACGATCGATCGGGCCGCCTGCAGGTACTGCTCGATCTGCGCTTCAATGCCCTGGCGCTCATACCTTGTCGCTCCACAAAACTTGATCTGGAGGCGACGCTCCTTGAGCTCTAGGGATGAATCGCCACGACCGAACTCCGCCAGCAGCGCGCCAAAGGCCGGACAGGCCAGGCCTGTTAGCCCCGGCTCATCGTCGGAGACCTTCACCTTAAAGAGGCGATTGAATTCGCTATCGGCCCCGCCAAAGCGCAGATCGGGCGCTTCTTCATCCCAAGATCGCCGTCTGCTCACGTGCAACGTGCGGGGAAACGGTGCGTCAAACACCATCACCGTCACCAGTAGGTCCATCTCATTGGCGAAATCTTTATACCCCATTTGGAAGTGGATGGGCCCTATCCGCGTATCGACCATCCACACCGCGCCAAAGAAGTGGCTCTTGCCTGCAGGCCAGCCCCGGGCCTGGCGAATCTCCTCCCAGCGTCGATCGAGCCTGATGCCCGAGATCACCGGGGGCACCAGAAAAACGATGTGAAAGAGCACAACGAGCGCCACCAGGCTTCCACCCATGATCATCCAGGTCTGGTCCATCACGTCTCCTCTCACCAATGCCCGGTGGAGCGCTTCTCCCGCAGGCTTGTTCCCTGCGCGAGCGCGCGCGGCTCGGGCACCGGCTGGTTCTCCCCACCTTGCAGCCCGGCCATCTCGGCGATCGTCTGGGCCGCTTCCAGCTGGCGCTCGACAAAGGCTTCCAGCTCCTCACGGGTTTTAAAGAGTGTTTTGACGTACTCCAGCTTCAGGCGACGCTCCCTGAGTTCGACGCGCGCACCGCGCTTCCGAAGCGCCACCAGCAGCTCGCCAAAGCCCGCGCGTGCCAGGCGCTCCACCCCGGGGGCTTGGGCCGGGGCGCTCACCTTGAGCCCGCGGTGAAAGGGACTGCCGGCTTCCCCAAAACGCCGATCGGGCTCGCCACTCAGCGGCAACACCCGCTCGGTGATCGTCAGGTGTTGGGGAAAGGGCGCCCCAAACTCCATCGCGACCATCACCCACCGCCGAGACGCTCGCCCCACCTTCACGCGCGCGGGCCCGGCCCCGGTATCGAGCTCCCAGCTCACGTCAAAAAAGGTGTCCTCGCCAGCCTTCCAGCCGCGCGCCTGGCGGAGCGCGTCCCAGATCAGCCCCTCCCGGATCTGCCCCCAGTAGTAGAGCACCAGGCCCCCCACCACGAGCACCCCGGCGAAGGCGTAGATCAGCATCTCGATCATCTCGTGCCGTGCTATCGATTCCGACATCGCTCCCTCCAAAGGCTCCCCTGTCGCCCCCTCAACACACTCAGCCGCGATAGGCCATCAACGCGTAGTCGATCTGCTCTTTGACGCGCTCGGCCTCTTCTTTGGAGATCCGGGGGGTCACGGTCTTGCGCATGGTATCGCCGCTGTGAAAGCCCACCGACACCTCGTAATAGGAGCTGCGGGTAGAGCGCCAGCTGCGCCCACGCCTACTGCTCCTGGCGCTCGACACGCGGACCTTGCGCACATCGCGAAGGTGAAAGCTCGCATAGGCCTTCTTATCCTTTTTCCCTGTATACACCTGGCAGTGCCCGCGAGTGCACTCCACAGTCGTGTCTTTGGAAGAAGGCGACCAGAACAGGTTGGCGAGCACCATCAAGGCCACGATGCCCAGCGCCAGCCCTCCTCCCGCGCTCCCTTTCGATACCTGCGTCATCATTCCTCCTGATGTGATGGCGTTGGGGTTGATCCCCCCCGGCCGGTCTGTGTTTGCGTAGGAGCCCACCATGCAATATTCCCGTCGCGCTCGCCAGTGCCCGGGGAAGACTTGCGCGAGATCATGCCTTATACTCTCGCTGCCCCTTGCTCCCAGGCGCCCCTTTGAGAGCGCTGTTTTTTGCACCGTATGACCGGCAGCCGATCACGGAGGCCCCCATGCCTATCCCTGCATCCGAACGCATCATCTTCGAGCCCAACCCCCTGGTGGAGGTGAGCTGCGAACTCTCGATCGAGCGTCTCCTGCGTCTGGAGAGCGAACTCCCGGTCGCGTTGCAGGAAGCCATCCGCGATCGCTACCCTCGCCAGGAGAGCAGCCGCGATGCCTCCCGGGGACTCACCACCTACGACTTCATCTCGGAAGACCGCTTCTGGAAGTTCTCGGTCAACGCCACTCACCTGCGCCTGGCCACCACCGAGTACACCGAACGCCAGGATTTCCACCGGCGCCTGAGCCCTTTGCTAAAAGCCTTCAGCTCAATTTACGACGTGCACACCGCGTCCGGCTTCAGCCTGACCTACCAGGATGTGATCAACCGTCATGAGCTGGGTCTGAACCAGAGTTCCTACGCGGAGTTACTCAAGCCCGCGTTTGCCGGCGAGCTCTGTGATGACGCGCTGGAGGAAGATGAGGTGGACGAGCTGATGCGCTTTATCTCGCTTAAACTCGCGCAGGGGCGAGCCCATATCACCCACGGGCTTACCCGCGACGAGCAGAATCGACGGGTCTATGTGATCCGCACCGAACTCTTTGAGCAGGGACGCTACCCCTTTGAGCAGATTCCTCAGATTCTACTCCCCTACCATGATCAGGGCGGCTACATTTTTCGATGGGCCATCAGTGATCGCCTCAAAGAGGCGCTGACATCTGGAGCACACCATGGCATCTGCCCCCCTGATGTTGCCGGAAACCACCCGTCGTAATCAGCCCTATGGCACCGCCTCGGCCCCACGCCACTCGTTGAGCCTGATACGCGCCGGGCAGAGTTTCGGCCCCTTACGCCGGGAAGAGCCCTTTGGCCTGCCCTCGCGCGCCGAACTCGAGAAGAGCCCGGTGCTCGCCAGGGCACTCGCCCGCGGTGACAGCCGCCGCCGGGAACTCTTGCAGACCCCGACGCTCTCCCTTGAGGAAGCCGCCCGGCGCCTGGAGCTCAGCATAGACGAGCTCCGCACCGCCATCGCTCAAGGGCGGCTGCTGGCCATCCCTGCCAACGACTCATCGCCGAGCCCGACACGCATCCCCTCCTTTCAGCTCGTCGAAAGCCACCTGCTCCCGGGCCTGGAGCAGGTTCTTAAGCTCCTTCCCGACTACGGCTGGTTTGACGCTCTGAACTTCTTCAACTCCCCTCATGAAGGGCTTCACGGCGACACCCCCGCCCACGCCCTGACTCAGGGGCAGCTCGAACCCGTGTTGCGCTGCGCTCGCCAGCACTGGCAGCACCTGAGCACCTGAAGCGATGCCAGACTCGCCAGCCGACACCCCTGCGACGCTTCGGGAGCTCCCCGAGTCTCTGGAGCTAACGACACTAAAGCCCCATACCCCGCTCTACCGCATTCAGGCGGCGGGCTACCCCAGCCCTATCTTTTTCGGGCGAGGCCCCCACGCCCGCTTCAACGATCCCGCCGGGGAGTTTGGCGTCTGCTACGTCTCCACCTCGCCAGAAGGGGCCTTTGTCGAGACTCTGGGCCGCGGCAAACTTCAAGGGCAGGCTCTGGCTCTGAGCGCTCTGGACGATCAGATACTCTATCAGCTGACCTGCACGCAGCCCCTTCGGGTCGTACGCCTCGACGGCCATTACCTGCTGCGAATGGGACTGGAAAGCAGCCTGATCAACGCCCCCGACTACATGGCCTCGCAACACCTGGCTGCCCGCCTTTTCCATCACCGCGACCAACCCGACGCCCTGCGCTACCCTGCGCGCCATGATCTCGAGCGCCGCTCGCTGGCCCTCTTCGAGCGCGCCTCCACCCACGCGCCTCACTGGGTCTGGGAGTCACAGGGCTCCCTGCTTGCCAATCGTTCTTTTCTCGAAGCCATGGTCGAGCGCTACCAGCTGGCCATCACCACCTGACTCGCCCCCACGAGCCGGCAGCCGCCCTTCTCACCAGCGTCAGACCAGACGCACGATCCCCGGCTCCAGCTCGATCATCCGTGCCCGATAGAGTGCCCCCAGCGCCTTTTTGTAGCTCTTTTTGCTCACACCAAAGGCCTCAAAAATCGCCTCCGGCGAGCTCTTATCGGTGAGCGTGGAGACCCCGCCCCGAGACTGGAGGTCTTGAAAAATCGCGCTCTGCAGGGCGTCGCGGGCCGACGCCGTATGCCGCTGCAGACTCAGGTTGATGCGGGTATCCGGGCGCACCTCCTGAATGTAGCCGCGCAGCGACTCGCCAGGCTTGAGCTCGCCCAGGATCTCCCGCTCAAAGAGCATCCCCACATGGGTGTGATTGATCACGGCCTTAAAGCCCAGGTCGCTGCGCTCCCAGAGCACCAGATCCACCTCGTCGCCGGCGCTGAACTGGCTGCCGTCGGTCGAGAGATACGTGTCGAGCCGGCGAGTTCCCGCGATCCGCCCGGTGCTGTCGATGTAGGCGTAGATCAGGTAGGAGCGCCCCGCGCGCATCGGGGTGCCCTGCTCGGCAAAGGGCACCAGCAGGTCTTTGCCCAGCCCCCAGTCCACAAAGGCCCCCACCGCGTTGACCTCTTTGACACTGAGCCAGGCGCACTGGCCCACCACGACTTTGGGCTCCCGGGTGGTGGCCACCGGCACATCGTCGGAATCGAGGTACACAAACACCCGCACCTGCTCGCCAGGCTTCAACGTCGAGGGGGCCTCCTGAGCCGGCAGGTCCAGACGCTCCTCAGGCCCCTGGCCCTGGAGCACGTAGCCCTGTGCGCCGCGCGCGATCACGGTGAGTGTGGTGTGTTGACCGATCTCGATCATGGCCTGTCCTGGGGTGTGAGTTCGTGGTGAGAGAGGCGCGCCGCGTTGCCGCGCCGCGCTCCCCACGCTCCTACCACAGAAGTTCCCGATTCCCCCCGCGCATTTAGCCTGGCCACGCCCGGGCGCCCTTTGCTCGATCTACCCCCTTCGCCGAACCCCCATCTTTGATTATGGTGGGGGGTGTTCACGCACGCGCTCGATCACCGTGCTCTCCCCCTGGCCTGGTCTGACTTATGAGCCCCCTCGCTTCGTCGCCTGACCTGCTCTTTGACTTCCCCGGTGAGGTCGCCGCCCGCTGCCGCGCCATGAACTGGGAGGACACCCCGCTGGGGCCCCCACAGCACTGGCCCGCGGCGCTGCGCTCCGGGGCGCGCATGATCCTGAACTCGCGCATGCCCATGACCCTGGCCTGGGGGCCAGAGCTGGTGCAGATCTACAACGAGGGCTACCTGCCCATCCTGCAGGAAAAGCACCCCGAAGCGCTGGGGCAGCCGGTACGCCGGGTGTACTCCGAGATCTGGGAGGAGGTGCGCCCGCTGCTCGAAGGCGTCTACCGCAGCGGCGAAGCCCTCTGGCTGGAGAATCACCCCTTTGAGCTTCGCCGCAAAGGTCGCCTGGAGCAGTGCCACTTCACCTTCTCGTACAGCCCCTTTCGCGACGAGCATGGCGAGGTCGTCGGCATCCTGGCTTCGGCGGTGGAGACCACCGCGTCGGTGCGCGCGATCCGCCGCGCTCGCCAGTTAGGTAGGCTGGGCACCTTCACCGAAGCTACCAGCGTCGAGGCGGTGCTCTCCGGGGGCGCCCGCTGCCTGGAGGAGGCTTTTGAGGATCTGCCACGCGTCCTCTTATTTGAGGTCGATGCCGCGCGCGATCACCTGCGCCTGATCGAGACCACCGAGCCCCGGATGGGGCCCCGGCCCCTCTTCGACCAGATTCCCTGGCGCTCAACCAGGGAGGGTCTGCACCTGGTGGAACTTCCCGGCGCGCGCCAGGCCGGCGCCGGCCCCTGGGTCTGGCTACCGATCGTCGAGCTCCACGCCGGGGGGCCCCGGGTCGTCGCCGGGATGCTCGCCAGCCTCCACCCCCACCTTCCCCTGGACGAGGACTACCGCACCTTTCTCCAGGAGGTCGGCGCCACCCTGGCCCGCAACATCCAGCGCGTGCGTTACCTGGAGCTCACCCGCGCCAACGCTCAGCGACGCTACGAGGCGGTGTTTCGTAACTCGCTGGATGCCATGATGCTCACCACCCCGCAGGGAGAGATCCTGGAGGCCAACCCCGCCGCCGAGGCCCTCCTGGGCTACTCCGCCGACGAACTCTGCGAGATCGGCCGCCGGGGCATCATCGACCCCGACGCCCCCGGCCTGCACGCCGCGCTGGTGCAGGTTCAACGCACCGGCACCTACCGCGGCGAGCTTTGCTATCGCCACCGCGAAGGCACCCTGATCCCCTGCGATGTCTCCTGCGCGACCTTTCAGGACGCCCGCGGCAACCTGCGCGCCAGCGTCACCATCCGCGATCTGCGAGCCCGCCAGGACCTGGAATCCCGACTGCGCCACGCCCAGAAAATGGAAGCCGTCGGCAAACTCGCCGGGGGCGTGGCCCATGACTTCAACAACCTGCTCACCGTGATCCAGAACTCGACGCAGGTGCTCGAAGAGCAGCTCGCCGACCCCATGGCGAGCACCCAAAGCCTCCAGGCCATCACCGAAGCCTGCGCCCGGGCCTCGGCGTTGACCGAGCGCCTGCTGGCCTTCTCGCGCCGCCAACCGATGCAAAAGACCGCGCTCGATCTGCCGACGCTCATCGAAGCCCTGACCCCGATCATGCGCCCTTTGATCGGCAACGACGTGATCTTCTCCCGCCATCTCGGCCCCACCTGCTGGCCGATCCTGGCCGACCGCCAGCGCATCGAACAGGTGCTACTCAACCTGCTGGTCAATGCCCGCGACGCCATGCCCGAGGGCGGCGAACTCACGCTGAAAGCGAGCAACCACGTCGAACGCCGCCGGCGCATCGACGCCCTGGGCCAGGCCCTGCGCCCGGGCCGCTACGTCCACCTGCGCTTTAGCGACACCGGCCAGGGCCTCAGCGATCAGACGCTCGCCAGGCTCTTCGAGCCCTACTTCACCACCAAAAAAGAGGGGACCGGCCTGGGCATGGTCACCGTGGCCGAGGTCATCCGGGAGTCGGAGGGCGCCATCTTCGTGGAGAGCGCGCCGGGCCAGGGCTGCACCTTTGATCTCTACTTCCCCGCCGCCGAGGAGCGCGCGACGCCCTCGTCTGACGGCCCGGGCGCGATCCGCGGCCGGCGCTCCCTGCTCCCCTGGCGGGTGCTCCTCGTCGACGCCCAGACGACGGTGCGCCTCGCCACCGAGCGCCTGCTGATCCTGGCCGGCCTGGAGGTCACCGGCGTCGAAAGCGCCGCCCGCGCCCTGGAGCTGGTGGAGCGCCCGGACCTTTCCCCCTTCGATCTCCTCATCACCGAGGGGCCCCCCCCCGAACTCCCCACCGCAGAGCTTATCCAACGCCTGAAAGCCCGCGCCCCCGGGCTGCGCGTCCTCCTCGTCGACGCCTCCACCAGCCCCGACGACGCGGCCGAGCTCGCCACTCAACGCGACGCCCCCCTGCTCCAAAAACCCTACGGCTACGACGAGCTCATCGCCGCGATCCTCCAGGTCATGAACTCGTCGGCATCCGACTAAGCGACGCGCCTCCGGCGCCCGGCTCAGCCTGGGTCCGTCGAGGGCTGCTCGTCGCAGATCGTTTGCACCAGCTCCTGACGCGAGTTCAGCCCCAGCTTGCGGTAGATGCTGGCGAGCTGATTGGCCACGGTGCGCTCGGCGCTGCCCCGCGCCGCGGCGATCTCGGCGTTGGTGCGCCCCTGAGCCACCTGGCGCGCCACATCGCGCTCGGCCTCGCTCAATCCCGCCGGCAGACGCAGCGGCGGCTGAGCCAGCACCAACAGCTCAGACTCCGCGAGCCGAATCTGCGACTCCGCCCCGAACACCGACGCCACCAGACGCACCAGGGCCGAGCGATCCTCCAGGTTGAGTTTGAGCAGCGCCGAGCGCAGCTGCGAGCGCACCGTCGATGGCGAGAGCCCCAGCTCATAGGCCGCCAGCTTCACATGGTGCCCTCGCCCCACCAGGTAGGCCACCTGACGCTCGCGCTCACTCAGGCTCACGTTGCAGCGCACCTCCAGCGGGTTTTCGTGCAATACGGTAAAGGAGCGCCCATCGGTGTCGATCACATCCAGCAGCGACCAGCGCCCCTCCACCATGCCCTGCCACAGGTTCAACGCCTCCAGCGGGCGATCGGCGGCCAGGCTGCTGGCATGCTCCCGCGCTTCGATGAGATGACGCACCTGCTGACGCGCGTGCTCGGAGCGCAGCCGTGGATCCGGAACCTCCAGCAGCGAGCGGCTCCGATCAAAAACGGCCGCCGCCCCCTCCAACCCCCGCGAATCCAGGCGACGGCGCAGGCGCGCGCCGGCGGCCACGTGGGCCCCGACCCGCTCCCAGATCGCGCGGCGAGATGCCGACATCGCGACCGGCCTGTCCAGCAGCACGCAAAACATAAAGCCGGAGCCCCCTCCCTCATCCATCCGCAGCATTTCAAAATCGACCACGTCGCGGCCATGCGCCAGACGCTGCATGTCGCTGTCCTGACGCAGATGCTTCAGGGTCGGATGCTCGCCAGCGATCTCGGAGAGGGCGCGGTAGCGATAGGGATGCTCGTAGGCCAGCCGGGCCCGGGTCGGATCGAGGTGTTGGAGCAGGTCGCGAAACATCTGCTCATCCCCACCGCGACCGCCCTGCTGACGAAAGGTCAGGGCCTGCACCCGGTGGCGATCACAGACCCAGCGATACGCCACCACGCCCCGGCCCCGGTCGAGCAGGGGCGCCATCAACGCCAGCAACCCCTCCAGCCACTCCGCCTCGCTACGCTCCAATCGATATGCCGCATGCGCAGCCTGCACGGCTCTTTTCATGCCACTTCTACCCGGGCTTCTGGGCCTAACAACGCCGTGATACCCCGCGAACAGGGGCCCGGCTTCATATTTGGGTGTGTTGAGTCGCGCTCCCCATAGCAAAGCGGCGCTTCTTCTGCAGCAACAAAGTGCTCGTCGGGCGCCCCTCCTGAGGCCTCCGCCTCATGCCTGGGCCTCCCTTTTCGGGGGGAAGGCTTCCGACACCTTTCGGACTCGCCCCATGAAAAAAGCCCCCGAAACCGGGGGCTTTTTTTGAGACTACGGGCGTCGACGGACTCCGCGCCTTAGTCGCAGGTCACGAAGTCGGCGTTGGTCGCGTTGACCGTTCCCAACGCGTCGATGTCACAGCCCTGGTTGTCGCTGAAGGTGACGTCTTCCAGCTCAATCGTGGCGCCGGCCTCCAACCAGATCGCGCCGTAGCCATCGCCACCACCGTGGCGAACCGTGGTGTGCTGGAAGCGCGAGCCGTTGTCGGCGTCGCCGTAAATCTCAATCGTCGCCCAGTCGCCAGCGGCCGGGTTGGACTTGGCGCTCTCGATCACCACCGGGAGCTCCGCGCTCCCCATCGCCCGCAGCTGTCCGCCCTCGCTCACGCGCAGGTACCCGCCGCCTTCAAACTGAAGCGTCACGCCGGCCTCCAGCGTCAGATCCGCCATCAGCGCCTGCGATTGCATGACATAGGGCACGCCCAGCGCCTTCCAGCTGACGTCCTGCTTCATATCCCCGTTCATCACAGCGACGTAGGCCTGGGGGTTGGTCCCGCTGGCCGCGAAGGGCTCCAGAGTATGGGCCCGCTCACCACTGACCGAGACCAGCGGACCACCGATGTCTTTGAAGCTGACATTGGAGAACGCATCCACCCGGGCATCCCCGTTGATCTGAATCGCGGCGTAGGCGCTCTCCTGCAAGGCGACGTCGCTCAGACTGATCTGGGCGCCCTCTTCCACCCAGATCATGCCGTAACCCTCACCATCGCCATGGCGAATCACCGCGTGCTCAAAGCGGTTGGCGTTGTCGGCGCTGGCGTAGATATCGATGCGCTCCCAGTCGCCGGCCGAGGGGTTGGCGCTGGCGCTCTCGATCACCACCGGGCAGTCGGCCTCCCCGATCGCTTCAATCGCGCCGCCATTTTCCACGGTGATCACCGCCCCGGAGGCGATCTTCACCGTGGAGCAGGCCTCAAAACTCAATTTGGCGTGCACCGTAAGCGACGAGGTGATGAACACGTCCCCCCCCACCGTGCGGTCCGCGCTGATGTCCCCGCTGAGTTCCACGGGCTCTCCGGTCTCATCGGGCGTCCCATCGTCCGCGGGGCCTTCCACACAGGCCGTTGTCAGCAGCGCGCCGCAGGTCAGCAGCGCCAGAGGAGTCAAAAGACGATACCACTGCATCATACACACCCTCTCATCACATGGAGCGCCGCCAGGCGCCCTGTTAGTTCGCGAGCAGAGCCGACCACCGGCACCACTCCAGTCCTCCCAAAAGGTGGGATGTAACGCGACGACGTTAGAGAGGGCTTCGCACCCTGTCATGAGAATAATTTTTCACTTTTAAACTTCTGCCACGCGCCCCACCGCCCCCACCGCCCCCGACGTTTCGGCCAGGCGCCCCGGGGCGCACCCATGGGGGGTTGAGCCCTCCCGGGCGCACCGAACTCGGCCCACAGGCCCCGGGCAGGCGCCCACGACCACCCCTGTTCGGGGGTTAAACCCCTCCCCGGCCCTTCTCGAACGCACCCATGGGGGGTTCAACCCCCGGCAATCCCGCTCGCGAACGTGCCCTTCTCAGCAAGCTTCCCCAAAAAGGACGTTCCCGAACGCACCCATGGGGGGGGGGCAACCCCCGGCAACCCCGCCCCGGGGCGCCTTCACGACTTAAAAAGCGCCTCTAATCGGGCGCGGGCCTCATCGGCCTCGCTGCGCTCGCCAGGCTGGCCACCGGCAGGGGCGGCAGGGCGGAAAAAGTCGCAGAAATTGGCCCGTTCTTTGTCGCGCACCGGCTCGCTGACCGGCTCCCGACAGCTTTTGGAGGCGTTCACGTCATAGAAACGGCAGTTTTTGCAGACCTTCATGTCGGCATCGCACTCCGGACAGGTCGTGGTGCGAAAGATCGGGGTCTGCAACGCCAGCGCGTGGCCGCAGGCAAAGCAATTCAGGCGCGTAACTTTCATCATGCTCCTTGGATGGAAAGGGCTGCGGGCGCGCCCGGCGCCCGGGGGGGCCAACCTACCCCGAGCGCGCGCCCGACGTCGACCGCGGGCCGGGCGCCTTCGGCGCCTTCCCGGGCGAGCAACGCGCCCGCAGACTGAACTACTCCTGAGGGGGCAGGCCTTCCCCCATCCACCCCACCTCCCAGTGGTGGCCATCCACATCATAAAAACTCCATCCGTACATCCCCCCTTGCTCCTGCTTCGGCATCGCATAGGCGCCGCCGTGAGCCACCGCCTTTTCGACCATCTCATCAACCTCCTCGCGTGTAGGCACGAGCACGCAGAGCAGCGCTTCGCTGTGGCTGGAGGTGTCGCAGACCTTGCGCTCGGTGAAGTTCTGGAAAAACGAGGGCTCCAACAACATCGCATACGCCAGGTCGTTGATGATCAGGCAGCAGGCCTGCTCCCCCTCAAAGCGCGCATCAAACGCATACCCCAGCGCCTCAAAGAAGCGCCGGGAGCGCTCCACATTCTCAACGGCAAGATTAATAAAGAACGGGCGTCCCGACAGATCGCTCATGGCAACTCTCCTCAGACACATGACATTCAGATGAAGCATCCACCTCCCCATGAGGCGACGCCTTCAGAACCCTGGTCGAATCCCCTCGCCAGCGACCGACCGACGCACAAAAAAAGTACCGTGAGCACCACGCCGCCGGAGAGCGACGCCGGCGCGCCCGCGGAAGAACCTCGCCAGGCGACCCGTTCCCCGCATGACGCCGGCCGGGCGATCCGAGGTGCCGGCGCCCTCAATGGACACCGCTCTTCCCTTCTGTTACCACGCCCTCGACACTGCGGCGCTCGTTTGGAGTGCCCCCTTTACCACGGTATCTCCTTGAACGATTTTGCAAAGCTCGACCTGATCGAACCGCTGCGCCGGGCGATCGCTGCCCAGAATTACGTCAAACCCACCCCCATTCAGGCCCAGGCCATCCCCGCGCTGCTCCAGGGCCGCGATGTGCTCGGCTGCGCCCAGACCGGGACCGGCAAAACCGCCGCGTTCACCCTCCCGGTGCTCCAGCACCTGGCCGGCCAGAAAGCCCCCCGCGGCAAGCGCCCCGTACGCGCCCTGATCCTCTCTCCGACTCGCGAGCTCGCCGCCCAGATCGGCGAATCGATCGAGGCCTACGCCAAGCACTTAAACCTGCGTCACCTGGTGATGTTCGGCGGGGTCAATGAAAAGCCCCAGATCCGCGCGTTGGAGCGGGGCGTCGACCTTTTGGTGGCCTGCCCCGGGCGCCTGCTCGACCTGCATGGCCGCGGGTTTGTCGACCTGACGCACGTCGACTTCTTCGTGCTCGATGAAGCCGACCGCATGCTCGACATGGGCTTTGTCCCCGATGTGCGTCGGATCCTCAAAGCCCTGCGTGGCGAGCGCCAGAACCTGCTCTTCTCGGCCACGATGCCGCCCTCGGTGGCGAAGCTGGCCAACACCTTTATGACGGATCCGGTGCGCATCGACATCACGCCCGAATCGACCACGGTGGAGGCCATCGACCAGCGAGTGATGTTTGTCGAGAAGTCCGACAAGACGCAGCTGCTCAGCGAGCTGCTCGTCGACCTCAAGGTCGAGTCCACCATCGTGTTTACCCGCACCAAGCACGGCGCCAACCGCCTGACCAAGAAGCTGGAGCGAGCCGGCTTTAAGGCCGCGGCCATTCACGGCAATAAGAGCCAGAATGCCCGTCGTCGCGCGCTCGAAGGGTTCCAGGATGGCTCGATCACCATCCTGGTGGCCACCGACGTGGCCTCCCGCGGCATCGATGTGGAGAGCGTCACCCACGTCTTTAACTTCGACCTGCCCAACGAGCCCGAGAGCTACGTGCACCGCATCGGCCGCACCGGACGCGCCGGGCGCGCGGGCACGGCGATCGCCTTCTGCGATGACTCCGAAGGCGAGTACCTGCGCGACATTGAGAAAACCATCGGTGAGTCGATCACGGTGGATACCACGCATGCCTTCCACAGCGAGAAGGCGATGAACGCCGTGCCCGCCGCCAGGAGCGCCGGCGGCCGGGGCAAGAGCCGCGGCGGGCGCCGACGCAGCTCCAACCGCCGCTCCGGCGGGCGCAAGAGCCGCGGCGGTGGCAGCAAGAACCAGAACGCGCCGAAGCAGCGCCAGAGCACGCGTAGCGAGCGTAGCCATGGCGAGCGCAAGGAGCGCGTCGAGAGCGCCAGCCGCGGCAACGACTCGCGGCAAGCGCGCGACGACGCCCGGCAGGAGCAGGGCGAAGGCACCGGGCGCCGCAGCTCCAGCCGCCGGCGCGGACGCCGAGGTGGGCGCGGCCGCTCCGGCCAGGGAGAGCGCCCTGCCGGGGCGCGCACCTCCCAACGTGAGGGGAACGCGGAGGGCTCGGGTGCCTCGTCGGAGCCCCGGCAGGGCAGCGGCTCGGGTCGCCAAAGCTCGGAGCGTCGCACCAGCCGGGGCGCGCGTCAGCGCGCCAACGCCCGCAACCTGCAGGCAACGTCGGGCTCGCAACCTTCGGGACAGCGCGCCAAAGGCGCTGCGGCTGACACCTCGAAGCAGCCTCGTCGCACCCGTCGCGATCGCCGCCCGCTGAGCGAGCGTGATTGATCGTTTTCTCCCACGGCCTCCTCTTCCCCCGTGCTCGCCATGCCCTACGCGCTGATCACCATCCCCTTTAGCCACTTCTGTGAGAAAGCCCGCTGGGCGCTCAATCACCATCGGCTGGGGTTTGAGGAGCAGGCCTACCTGCCCCTCTTTCACCTGATCGGCGCGCTCCCCTCCGGGCAGCGCTCGGTGCCGATCCTTAAAGCCGGCGAAAAGACCGTGGGAGACTCCACCGACATTTTGCACTTCTGCGATCAGGTCGGCTCGGGCACGCGTCTCTTCGCGGAGCGCTCGCTCGACGACGCGGAACCCGACGCCATCGAAACCTGGGAAGAGGAGTTCGATCAGCGTCTGGGCCCGGCGGTGCGGGTGGTCGTCTACGACGTGCTGCTGGCGCACGCCGCCTACACACGCGACTTCATGGTGGAGAGCGGCCCGGGATGGCAACGCCAGGCCATTCGCCCGGGCTTTGGCATGCTGCGCCAGGCGATCTCCAAGAGCTACGCGATCACCCCGGCGCGGGCGCAACGCGCCCGCGGACGTATCGACGATATTTTTGCCCGCGTGGCCCAGACGCTGGCCGACGGTCGCCCCTACCTCACCGGGGATACCTTCAGCGCCGCCGACCTGACCTTTGGGAGCCTGGCCGGCCCCCTGGTCTCCCCGGCCGAATACGGCGCGGCGCTCCCCCCGCTGGAGGGCGCACCCGATGCCCTCAAACGCCTGACCGAGGAGTTCCGCGCCACCGCCGCCGGCGAATATCTGCTGCGCCTCTACGCCAACGATCGCATTCAGGCGTGAGGGCGCGGCGCTTCGCCGAAGTGGCGCGCCAGCGCCACACCAAAACGATGCGCTCGCTCGGCCTCTCCCTCCACCAGCGGTCCCTCGGTGCCCTCGACAAAGAAGGTCTGCGGCGCCTCGATCAGCTCAAACCCCAGGTGCTTGAGCCTTCGACCAATGGCCCGCGACGCCTGACCGACCTTGGAGAGCCACTTCGGCTCCTGGAGGTTGGTGCCAAACGCTGCCGCCGCGCCGCGCCCCACCTCGCCACGCGCCTTCAACCCGGCCAGCCACTCCCGCACCCCACTCTCGGAGAGCGGCTCCCAGTCTTCTTCCGACTCGTCTTCGGCACGATGACGCGAGCGCTCAGTGCTCAAGCGCGTCATATGAGTGGGGCCCCCCACCACCAGCAGGTCGATCGAGCTATCCACCCGGGGCGGCGCCGACGACACCTCCATCACATCCACACGCATCCCGGTGGCCAGCCCCTGCGCAATCGCGTAGGCCACCTTTTCGTTGTCTCCAAACATCGACTCGTACACGATCAACGCCTGTCGCATCGCTTCGCCTCCCGGGCAAAGTTGACTATGACAACACACTCGCCGGCCGGCAGCCGCAACGTCGGCGCGCCACCGGAGCGCTCCCCAAACCTAGACCCCGCTTCTCTGACCCCAAGCCCCGTGAACCTCTATGCGACGACGCACCTGCCCCTGCTCCAGCAACCAACCCGCCGCGCTGTGTTGCGGCAAGTACCATCGCGGCCTCCCGGCGCCGAATCCCGAAGCCCTGATGCGCTCGCGTTTCAGCGCTTACGCCCGAGGCCTGGTCGACTACGTCATCGACACAACCCTGCCCGAGAGCCCCCAGGCCAAACCCGAGCGCGCCAGCTGGCGGCGCGAGCTGCTGGCCTACTGCAAGGCCACCGACTTCGTGGAGCTACGCGTACTCCACACCGAATGGGAGCCCGGCCAATCCGAAGGCTTCGTGACCTTTAAGGCCACGCTGATCCAGGATCGCCAGCCCTTCAGCTTCACCGAACGCAGCCGCTTCGAGCTCAAAACCCTCCCCGGCCAAAAGGGCGATCCCCGCTGGTACTACGCCGAGGGCGAAGAACTCGAAGAAGGCGTCTGACGCGCGCCCCGCTGCCGTGGACGGAGACGAACCTGGCCGCCTCTGCTCATATGTCCAGCGTCCGGGGGCATTTTTTTTGTGGCCAGCCTCACATCCTGAGTCCCCGCCTTTGAGTCCCCACGCACGCCCGGGGGAGGGCCGGACGGCCCTCCCCCGGGCCCTTTCAAAAAAGCCCTTGCCCTCTTAAGGCGGTGTTTACACTCCGCCCCACGCCTCTCCCTGGCCCCCCGACGAGGGCCCCCGAAGTCTCCCCGCATGGCGAGGCACGTAGTTGGCCGTAGACGTACCCTGGTACTTCATCCAACGACGTATTCTCTCAGCCCGGGAGGCCCCATGGCAGGCTCCTCAAAGAACGGCAAGAACCCCAAAAGCTCCAAAAGCGGCGCCACGAAGTCGTCTAAAAAGGCGTCGAAAAGCACCCGCAGCACCTCGTCCAAGACCTCCGCTTCCCGGGGTTCCACCGCGGCAAAGCGGGGAGCCAAAAGCACGAGTTCCCGGGGCTCGAAGTCGTCGGGCAACGGCCGGCGTCGAGGTCCGCGTCTGACCACCGCCGACGGGGCCCCGGTGGGCGACCAGGAAAACGCGCTCAGCGCCGGGCCCCGCGGCCCCCTGCTGATGCAGGACGTCAACCTCATCGAGCAGATCCAGCGCTTCAACCGCGAGCGCATGCCCGAGCGCGTCGTCCACGCCAAAGGCACCGGCGTCTATGGCACCTTTAAGGTCACCGCCGACCTGCGCCGCTATACCCGGGCGTCGATCTTTTCGAAAAAGGGCAAGAAAACCGAGTGCGTGGTGCGCTTCTCCACCGTGGCCGGCGAACGCGGCGCGGCCGACGCCGAACGCGACCCGCGCGGCTTTGCCATGAAGTTCTACACCGACGAGGGCAACTGGGATCTGGTCTGCAACAACACGCCGATCTTTTTCGTGCGCGATCCCTACAAGTTCCAGATGTTCATCCACTCCCAGAAGCGCCACCCCGAGACGAACCTGCGCGACGCCAACATGCAGTGGGACTTCTGGAGCCTCTGCCCGGAGAGCCTCCACCAGGTGACCTGGCTCTTCGGTGACCGCGGCATCCCTCGCAGCTACCGCCATATGAATGGCTACAGCAGCCACACCTACTCGATGATCAACGAGCAGGGGGAGCGGGTCTGGGTCAAGTTTCACTTCAAGACCCTCCAGGGCATCGAGTGCCTGACCAACGCTGAGGCCGCCGAGGTCATCATGCATGATCGCGAAAGCCATCAGCGCGACATGCTCGACGCCATCCAGGGTGGGGACTTTCCGAAATGGAAAGCCTACCTCCAGGTCATGACCCAGGAGCAGGCCCAGAACTTCCGCTGGAACCCCTTCGACCTGACCAAGGTCTGGCCGCACGCCGACTTCCCGCTCATCGAGTTTGGAGAGCTGGAGCTCAACCGCACCCCGAAAAACTACCATCACGAGGTGGAGCAATCGGCCTTTAACCCCAGCTCCTTTGTCCCCGGCATCGGGCCCAGCCCCGACAAGATGCTCCAGGCGCGCCTCTTAAGTTATCAGGACGCCCACCTCTACCGCGTCGGCGTCAACTACCGCGATCTGGACGTCAACCGCCCCCGCTGCCCGGTGCATAATTACCTGCGCGACGGTCAGTTCGGCGGGATGCACGATGAGGGCACCGGGTTTCCCAACTACTACCCCAACAGCATCAAGGGCGCTCCCCAGCCCGATGCCTCGTTCAATGAACCGCCCTGGGAGCTCGGCTCGGTGACCGTCGACCGCTGGGACTCCCGCATCGATCACGACGACTACACGCAGGCCGGCAACCTCTTCCGGCTGATGGACCGCGACGAAAAGGTGCGCCTGGCGGTCAACATCGTCGAATCGCTGGGCGGCTGCCGCAAAGACATCATCGAGCGACAGCTCGTGCACTTCGATCAGGCCGACGCCAACTACGGGCGCCTGGTTCGCAGGGCGCTGGAGGCCTACCGCAACGGAGAGATGGACGATCTTCACGAGAGCGTTCAGCCTCACGCCTGACGCCACATACTCGCCAGGGGAACCTTCCCCTGGCGAGTATGTGGCGAGGATGAGGGATTCGCCCTGAAGCACGCCGCCAACACACACCACCCAAAGCCTCCCGAGCACGCGCCACGCTCGCCAGGGCTCTACGGCGCTACCAGGAAGGCCTCGCGGCCATCCCGGGTTCTGCTCACCGCACGCGGGGCAACACCACCCCCGAAGCGTTGACCGGATGCACCGCCGTCCTTAACGATGAGCCTCGGCCCTTCCCTCTTCCCTCTTTCCCACGCAGTCTCATGACCCAACCTCCCCCCGAAGACACCACTCCTTTTGAACTCGTTGGCGGCACCGAGGGTGTACAAAAGCTCGTCGACCGCTTCTACGACCTGATGGACACCCTTCCCGAGGCGGCGACCATCCGAGCGATGCACGCCAGAAGCCTGAAAGTCTCGCGCGAGAAGCTCGTGCTCTTTCTCACCGGCTGGCTCGGCGGTCCCCCCCTCTACATGGAAAAGTACGGGCACCCTCGCCTGCGCATGCGTCACGCCCCCTTCGACATCGACGAAGACGCCCGCCAGGCCTGGATGCTCTGCATGCGTCAGGCCCTTGATGAGCAGGTCGAGGACGCACAGTTGCGCCGCTTCCTGGATCAGGCACTCGATCGCGTCGCCGCCCATATGCGCAACATGCACTGACCCCATCCCCAGAGGCCCGCTTCTGCGGCCTCCCACATCACGGTTGGAGCCTCTGCAAGCAGTCTGAGTCGACCACCATCGCGAAGTACGAAACGCCCCCGGGGGGAGCTAATCCCCCTCTTCGCCAGGAGACGACATGTACAGACTTTTCCTTCTCTTGCTCGGAACCTCCTTCCTGCTGGGCTGCAGCCCCCGCGTGGACGCGTCCAGCCCGGAGGCGCTCGAGGCCTCGATCACCCGCATCCATGAGGGGCTCACCGAGACGGAGCGCAAAGCCTTCAACGAGAACCTCGAAGCCATTCTCTTCAACTCTCAATTCACGGTCGCCCCCGATCAATCCGCCGAAGATGCCGCCTTGAAAGCCATTCACGGACTTAGCGTGAAGCAGGTGATGAAAGTGGGCGGAGACCTTCGTAAGGATGCCATCGAAGCACTGCGCAGCCTCGCGGAGCCCACCATTAAGGAACTCGAAGCGCTACGTGAGAGTTCGGCGCCGGCCCGACGCACGTTGGATGCGTTCACCCTGAAGGCTACTGAATATCGGCTCGATACCCCCCCCTCCGGAAGCGCTCAGCCGGTCATGAAGCTCTCTCTGACCAACGGTACCAATCGCGCGGTCTCCCGCGTGCACTTCGACGGCGGGCTCACGACGCCAGAGAACCCAAACCCGAAGTCTCTCGATGTGCAGCGCTTCACTCTGACGCTGCCCCAAAGCCTGGAGCCCGGCGAGAGCCTCCAGCTCATCTATGAACCCACGATCTACAACCCGGCCTGGTCGGTTCAGTATCAGGAAGGCATGACGCTTAAGACCCTGGTCGTGCGCCTCGACGATGCCAGCGCAGAGCCCATCGCCGAGTCGGCCTTTGGACTGGAACAAGAGAGCTCTCTCAGCTCCCTGAAAGCCCTCTAGCGCGCCAGCGGGGCGGCTAATCCGGAGGCCATGGCTTCGGTCAGGTCTGATCTTTGGCCAGGGCTTCCACCGCCTCGCCTACGCTGGCGTAGTGAGGCATCGCCCGCAGTTTTCGTTCCTCGGCCAAAATGTCGCGCACCTGCCCCACATCCCGCGCCATGGCCAAAACTTTGTCTCGTTTTCGCAGCTCTTCGGCCAGCTTCACGAGCATCTGTGCGGCGCTCACATCGATCACCGGCGTCGACTCCCCGTCCAAGATCACACAACGTACCCCCTCGCGCCGCGCCACCTTGAGCACCTGCCGACGCACATGCTCAGCGTTCACGAAGTAGAACCCGCTCTCCACACGCAGGATCACCACCCCCTTCACCGCCTGCGCCTCGGGGTGACGCGCCTGATCCACATAAAGATCGCCCTGCTCCTGCTCCAGCACCCCGAGCTCGGCGATGTAGGGCCAGCTGGCGCGATACAAAATCAGAAGTAACGAGCCCCCCACCCCCACCAGCAGCCCCTCCAGCACGCCCAGGCCGATCACGCCCACAAAGGTTACCCAGGCCGCGGCCGCGTCGGCCCACACCGCCACCCCTTCGACCTTGCCCGAACGACCGACGTGGTAGAGATCGACCAACCCCTTGAAATCGACCAGTTCCCACAACGCGGCGATCACCACCGCGGCCAGCGTGGCGTGGGGCAGCCAGGCAAAGACCGGCCCCAGCCACAAGAGCGTGGCCACCACCAGCGACGCGGCCACAAGCCCCGAGACCTGGGTGCGCGCCCCGGCGTCGCGGTTGACCGCACTCTTGGAGAGGCTGCCGTTGACCACCATCCCGCCGACCAGGCCCGCACCCAGGTTGGAGCCCCCCTGGGCGATCAGCTCGCGGTTGGGCACCACGGTGGTCCCCACCGCCCGGGCCGCCCCCATCCCATCGGCAAACCCCACCAGCGCCACCGCCAGCGCCGGGCCTACCAGGCGGCCCCAGCGCGAAAGTTCGATGCTCGGCCACCCCATATGAATCTCACCCACTTCGAGCGCGCCAATCGAACTCACCCCGGCCTGCGGCAGCTCCAAAAACCACGACACCGCCAGGCTCCCTAACACCGCCACAAGCGCCGCTGGCGAGCGGGGCCAATAGCGTCGCATCACCAGCATGATCGTCAGCCCCCCGATCCCGATCAGCGCGCTGCGCACATCAAACCAGTCGCCAACGTCCAGCCAGATCTTGCCCACCTTCCAGAAACTTCCGTGGGCCGACTCCGCCCCCAGCAACACTGGCAGCTGCCCCCAGACCACGGCCAGGCTCAGCCCCACCACAAAGCCCTTGAGCACCGGCTTGGAGACCATCGCCACCACAAAGCCCATGCGCAGCAGCCCGGCCACCAGGGCGGCCACGCCACACAAGATCGCCAGCCCCGCGGTCAGCGCCAGGGCCTCGGCCGGGCCCGTCGGATGAAGCGAAGCCAGGGTCGCCCCGCTCAACGCGGCGGTCGCGGCCATCGGCCCCATCACCACCCGGGACGAGGTTCCCAGCGCCGCGTACATGGCCAGCGATGCCACCGAAGCCACAAGTCCCACCACCGGGGGCACCCCGGCGATGGTGGCGTAGGCCATCACCTCGGGCACCAGCACCACCCAGAGTGTGAGCCCGGCCACCGTATCGGCTCGCCAGCGCCCGGCGCCCCCTCCCCGCAACGCCGGAAACCACCCCCGCACCTTGCCCGTCATCCCATCCCCCTGGCTTCTCGTCCCATAGCTCGCCAGCCGGGCAACCTTTTTACCTCTTGCGTGTTGCCCTTTTGTTACGCCACGATCCGGCCGACATTCGTCTCACTGCCCCTTCTCACAGCTCAGGAGCACGCCCATGGGTAAACGCCGCAACGCCAGCGATCAGCGCAACGCCTCGAAGAAAAAAATCGCCCTCGACGCCGATACCAAAGGCTTTGGCCACAATCCGTTTGCCGCCCATTTTGGCCAGGCCTCCTCGCCGGCCGCGCCCCCCGAGGAGACCTCCACCGCCCCGAACCCCCAACACCAGCCGGCCCCCGGCGCCACGCTGAACCTCGCCAGGCTCAAACATCTGCGCCTGCGCATTGAGCGCAAAGGTCGAGGCGGCAAAACCGTCACCCTTCTCGAAGGGCTGGGCTCCCCTGGCGAAGATGCGCTCGAAGCACTCCTCGGCCAGCTCAAACGCGCCCTGGGCTGCGGAGCCGCGATCGATGGCGAGGCCATCGCGCTCCAGGGCGACCAGCGCGAACGCGCCGCACGCTGGCTCCAGGAGCAGGGCGCCTCGGTGCGCTGAGCCCCTCCGGCCCCCCCCCCGGTCCATACCCCGGGAAGAAGGCGCTCGGCCCGACCATTCTTGTCTGCGCCCCGACTCGCCACGCGCGGGTCGTTAAGCCTGACCCTTCATGCTGCCTGCAAGGATGCTCTATGACCGCCGAGATTCCCCTCTCTCTACTCGACCTGGCCACGGTCAGCACGGTGGATACCCCTCAAAGCACTCTGGCCAATTCCGTCAGGCTCGCTCAGCTTGCCGAATCCCGCGGCTTTGTCCGCCACTGGGTGGCCGAACACCACGGCATGCCCGGCGTGGCCAGCTCCTCCCCGGAGATCCTCATCGCGCATCTGGCCGCGCACACCTCCACCATCCGCCTGGGAAGCGGCGGCATCATGCTGCCCAACCACGTGCCGCTCAAAGTCGCCGAGCGCTTCCACACCCTGGAGGCCCTGCACCCGGGGCGCATCGACTTAGGAATCGGCCGGGCCCCGGGCACCGACCAGAACACCCTGCGGGCGCTGCGCTCCTTTGACCCCAACCACTTCCCCGACCAGCTCCAGGAGCTACGCGGGCTCTCCGCCGGCACGCTCCCCCCCGAACACCCCTTCGCCCGCATCCGGGTGATGCCCGACGACGTGCAGCTCCCGCCCATCTGGCTGCTGGGCTCCTCCGGAGCCAGCGCGGCGCTGGCCGGTCGCCTGGGCCTGGGCTACGCCTTCGCCAGCCACTTCAGCCCCACCGACCCGCAGCCGGCCCTGGACGCCTACCGCCACCACTTCGAGCCCTCCGAGCACTTCCCCCGACCCCATATCATCCTGGCCGCCGCCGTCATCGTCGCCGACACCGACGAAGAGGCCCAGCGCCTGGCCACCTCCTGGGATCTGGCCATGGTGCGTCTGCGCCGCGGGGTCCCCGCCCCCTTCCCCACCCCTGACGAGGCGCTGGCCTACCCCTACAGCCCGCTGGAGCGCGAGTTCATTCACTCCCATCGCAAACTGCAGTTCATTGGCACCGCCGACCACGTCACCGAGCGACTGCGCGACTTCGTACAAAAAAGTGGCGCCAGCGAGCTGATGATCGCCACCTTCACCTACTCGCACACCAGCCGCGCCCGCTCCCTGACGCTCCTCTCCGAAGCCTGGCAGAACCCCTGACCCGGGAGCACCTCCGGGTTGAAGATCGCAGCTACGAGACCGATACTTTCTAAACCTCAACGCTCACCACTGGTCTTCAGCGATCTTCTCCCGAGGCCTCCATGCCCGGAATTATCTCCTGCTATCCTGCCCGGTTGTTGTTCCCCATCCTGCTCGTCAGCCTCACGCTGGCCTGCTCCGATGCCCGGGGACCTCGTCGTACTTCTCCAGACGTCTCACTGCCCGAAGACGTCGGACCCGACGCCAACGCCGACGCCGACGCCGAACTCGACACTGACGCCGAACTCGACGCCGACGCCGACGCCGACACCGACACCGACGCCGAACTCGACACCGACGCCGACACCGGACCCGACGACTTCATCTCGCCCGAAGCTCGCCGCCTCTACGAGCTGATCATCGCCTACCGCGCCGAGCACGATCTTGGCGCCATTCCCCTCTCCCCCTCGCTGAGTCTGGTCGCCAGCATCCACGTCGCGGACCTCAACGCCCACCCCGAGATCACCGACGACGAGTGCAACCTGCACTCCTGGTCCGACCAGGGCGACTGGACCCCCTGCTGCTACACCCCGGATCACACCCGGGCCGAATGCATGTGGCAAAAACCCGGCGAACTCAGCATCTACCCCGGCCTGGGCTACGAAATCTCGGCGATGAGCACCCGCATGACCCCCGAGAGCGCACTGAGCCTGTGGCAGGGCTCCCCGGGGCATAACGCCGTGATCCTCAACCAGGAGGGCTGGACCCAACCCTGGCAGGCCATCGGTGTGGGCATCGCCGGGGACTACGCCCATGTGTGGTTCGGCCACGAGCCCGACCCCTTGCGCTGAAGCCCAGCACAGCGTCCTCTGCGAATTGCGGGCAGAACTCACGCCCTCCACGCGTTATGCCCGGTGAACTCCCCCGAGCTCGACGTTGACGAGCACGCGCCATCTTTGCCAAAAAACCCGGGCGCGCCCTCGACAGCGCCCGATTGGTTCTTAGGACTTGCCTTGATTTGAACGCGCTCCCACCTACCCCCACATGGAAGTCGTCATGACCAAACCCACCATCATCTACACCAAAACCGACGAAGCCCCGGCGCTCGCGACCTACTCCTTCTTGCCCGTCGTGGAGGCCTTCGCCGCCACCGCCGGCGTGCGCGTGGAAACCCGCGACATCTCGCTGGCCGCCCGCATCCTGGCCGTCTTCCCCGATCACCTCACTCCCGAGCAGCAGGTCGGCGACCACCTCAAAGAACTCGGCGAGTTGGCCAAAAACCCCCGGGCCAACATCATCAAGCTGCCGAATATCAGCGCCTCGATCCCCCAGCTCAAAGCGGCCATCGCCGAACTCCAGGCTGCCGGCTTTGATCTGCCCGACTACCCGGAAGATCCGCAGACCGACGCCCAGAAAGACGCCCGCGCCCGCTACGACCGCGTCAAGGGCAGCGCCGTCAACCCGGTGCTGCGCGAGGGCAACTCCGATCGCCGCGCCCCGCGTGCCGTCAAAGAATACGCCCGCAAAAACCCGCACTCCATGGGCGCCTGGAGCAGCGACTCGAAGTCGCACGTGGCCACGATGAGCCAGGGCGACTTCCGCAACACCGAGGTCTCGCACACGCTGAGCGCCCCGACCGACGCGCGCATTGAGTTTGTGGGCGACGACGGCCAGAGCAACACCCTCAAAGCCTCGCTCCCCCTGCTGGCTGGCGAGGTCATCGACGCCTCGGTGATGCGTCGCCAGGAGCTGTTGAGCTTCCTCGATGCCCAGGTCGAAGACGCCAACGCCCAGGGCGTCCTCTTCAGCCTGCACATGAAGGCCACCATGATGAAGGTCTCCGACCCCATCATCTTCGGCCACGCCGTGCGCACCTACTTTAAAGATGTCTTCGCCAAATATCAGGCGACCTTCGATAAGCTCGGCGTCGACGTGAACAACGGCCTGGGCGATCTGCTGGCCAAAATCAAAACCCTGCCCGACGACCTTCAGGCCGAGATCGAAGACGCGCTCAACAAGGCCTACGCCCAGGGCCCCGACATCGCCATGGTCGACTCCGACCGCGGCATCACCAACCTTCACGTGCCCAGCGACGTGATCATCGACGCGTCCATGCCGGCCATGATCCGCACCTCCGGCAAGATGTGGAACGCCCAGGGCGATACCCAGGACGCCAAGGCCGTCATCCCCGACTCCAGCTACGCCAGCGTCTATCAAGAGGTGATCGACTTCTGCAAAGTCCACGGTGCGTTTGACCCGCGTACCATGGGAAGCGTCCCCAACGTGGGGCTGATGGCCCAGAAGGCCGAGGAGTACGGCTCCCACGACAAGACCTTTGAGATCGAGCGCGCCGGAGCCGTGCGCACCCTCGACGCCGAGGGCAACGTCCTCACCGAGCATCGCGTGCAGCCCGGCGACATCTGGCGGATGTGCCAGACCAAAGACGCCCCCGTTCGTGACTGGGTCAAGCTGGCCGTGACCCGCGCCCGCGCCACCGGCGCCCCGGCGATCTTCTGGCTCGATGCAGAGCGTCCCCACGACGCCGCCCTCATCGCCAAGGTCCAGACCTACCTCCAGGACCACGACACCGCAGATCTGGACATCCGCATCCTCGCCCCGGCCGAGGCCACCCGCGTAAGCCTGGAGCGCATCAAAGAAGGCCTGGACACCATCTCGGTGACCGGCAACGTGCTGCGCGACTACCTCACCGACCTCTTCCCGATCCTCGAACTCGGCACCAGCGCCAAGATGCTCTCGATCGTGCCTCTGATGGCCGGCGGCGGCCTCTTTGAAACCGGCGCCGGGGGCTCGGCGCCCAAGCACGTCCAGCAGTTCAACAGCGTCAACTACCTGCGCTGGGACTCCCTCGGGGAGTTCCTCGCGCTCGGAGTGAGCTTTGAGCACCTGGCCGACACCTTCGGCGTAGAGCGCGCCCGCGTGCTCGGGGAGGCCCTGGATGAGGCCACCACCCAGTACCTGATGAACAACAAGAGCCCGGCCCGCAAAGTCGGCCAGATCGACAACCGTGGCTCCCACTTCTACCTGGCCCTCTACTGGGCTCAGGCCCTGGCAAACCAGAGCGCCGACGCCGAGCTGGCCGAGCGCTTCGCGGCCGTGGCCGAGGAGCTCTCCGCCAACGAAGACACCATCGTCAAAGAGCTGCTCGCGGTGCAGGGCGAGCCCATCGACATCGGCGGGTACTACTACCCTGATGCGACGCTCGCCAGCCGGGCGATGCGCCCCAGCGCCACCTTCAACGCGATCATCGATCGCATCACCCGACCGGTGGCGGCCGAGGCCTAAGGCGCCTCACCAGCTCACTTGAAACACCCCGAGCGCGGGCCCGGCTGACTTTGTCAGCCGGGCCCGCGCTTTTTACTTCTTGTACTCCCGACCCCGGAGCGCTTGACCCCTGAAGATCTGTTTCGATGCTTCGTCTCCGCGCGCTTCTCTGTGCTGACGTTATTTGTCTGGAGCATCATCATGACATCTCCTCATCCCATTATCGTTGTCGGCGCGGGCCCGGCCGGCCTCTGGCTCTCGACACTCCTGGCTCGCCGGGGCCTGGCGGTAGTCGTCGTCGACCCCGATCCTCTCGCGCCCTGGCCCAACACCTACGGCATCTGGAGCGATGCGCTCCAACACCTGGAGCTCCCGGTGCCGGCCGAGGCCACCTTTAAGGCGGCGGCCATTCACCTCCCCGGCCGCGACGCTCAGCGCCTCCCCCGGGCCTACACCCGCGTCGACCCGCGCGCGTTTAAAACGCTGCTCATCGACCAGCTCACCGCCCACGGTGGCACACTTCACACCGGCCGGGCCTCCACCGCCTCCCCCGGCCGCGACGCTCACACCGCCGCCTGGCTCACCCTGGAGAGTGGCGAATCACTGGCCGCGTCAGCCCTGATCGACGCCACCGGCCAGGGCCTGCTCCGCCAATCTGGCTCGGCACCGACCGCGCCCGGCTATCAGAGCGCACTGGGGTGGCTGGCCCGTTTTGAGCGCGATCCCCTGCAGGGCCAGCCCCTGACCCTGATGGACTTTCGCCCGCCCCCGGTCGACGACGCCCGGGACATCCCCACCTTTTTGTACGGCATGCACCTGGGCGATGACCTCTACTTCGTCGAAGAAACCGCCCTGGTCACCCGCCAGCCTCTGACCTACGACGCGCTGGAGGCGCGCCTGCGCGCGCGCCTGGCCGCCCGCCACGCCCTGCCCACCCGGGTACTCGAGGTGGAACGATGCCTCATCCCCATGGGTACCGCGCTGCCCCCGCCGCCCCGAGCCGACCAGGCCCCGATCATCGCCTTCGGGGCGGCGGCCGGCTTTGTGCACCCGGCCACCGGCTACTCCCTCGCGCGCAGCCTGCGCGAGGCCGCCCCCCTGGCCGACCTGCTCCAGAACGCCCTCTCGGCCGAACGCCCCGCTCATACCACCGCCCTGCAGGCGCGCGCGCTGCTCTGGTCAGCCCGCGACCGCCGCGCCCGCGCCCTCTACACCCTGGGCCAGGAGTCGGTGATGGCCATGGATCTGGACACCATCGCCCACTTCTTCGAGAGCTTCTTCCTCCTCCCGGACGAAGACTGGCACGCCTACATGGCCGCCACCCTCACCCCCGCCGAGGTGGCCGCCCTTATGTGGAAGCTCTTTGGCAAGTCTCCCAACAGCCTGCGCCTGCACCTGGCTCGCGAAGCCCTGCGTGTGGCCCCCACAACCCTTCAAAAGCTGCTCACTCCCACGCGCGCGACGGTCGAAGGAGGAGCACCATGAACACCTACCAACGTCCCCGATACCACAGCGCGCGCGGGCTCCTTTCAGCCCTCGCCATACTGAGCGCCTGGTCCGGTGGCCTGGCACTGGCGCTGACCCTGCCCCTGAGCCTGAGCCCCCTCGTGCTCGCGGCCGCGCCTCTCCTGGTCGCGCTGATGACCTTTCTCTACACCGGCCTCTTCATCACCGCCCACGATGCAATGCACCGCAGCGTGGCCCCCGACTTCCCGCGTCTCAATCACGCCCTGGGCCGGCTGGCCGTGCTCCTCTATGCGCTCTTCTCCTACACCCGGCTGCTCCAGAGCCACCACGCTCACCACGCCCACCCGGCCAGCCCCGAAGACCCCGACTTCCACGACGGGCAGCACCCCGATCCGCTGCGCTGGTACCTGCACTTTCTCAAGGGCTACGTCTCCGCCGGACAGCTGGTGGGCATGGCACTCGTCTTCAACATCCTGCACCACCTGCTCTCAGTGCCCCTGCCCAACCTGCTCCTCTTCTGGGTCTTGCCCTCGCTCCTGAGCACCCTGCAGCTCTTCTACTTCGGCACCTACCTGCCCCACCGCCGCCCCGCCCGCGGCTACGCCGATCACCACCGCGCCTCCTCCAACGACTTCGCTCCCTGGCTCTCATTTCTGACCTGCTACCACTTTGGCTACCACCGGGAGCATCACCAGCGCCCCGACATCCCCTGGTGGGCCCTGCCCGGCTTTCGGAAAAAGCATCTCATCAAAAAATCAAATTCAAAACCTATTCAAAACACTTGAACCCTGTTCACACGTGCCCATACTGCTCTGCGCCTGCTGGAATTGACTGCTCAATAACTCTTCAACCCCTGTATCTCGGAGCCCTATCGTGTCCAACACCTCCCCTGTCATCGTCATCGGTTCGGGCTTCGGTGGCCTCTCGGCCGCCATACGTCTGCGCGCCATGGGCTACCCGGTCACCCTTCTGGAAGCCCGCGATCAGCCCGGAGGACGGGCCAGCGTCTTCAAGCGCGAGGGCTACACCTTCGACGCCGGCCCCACGGTGATCACCGCCCCCTACCTCTTCCACGAGCTCTTTGAGCTGGTCGGGCGCGACATCAATGATTTTGTGGAGATGATGCCCGTCGACCCCTTCTACCGCATCACCTTCCCCGACGGGTCGGCCTTTGATTACGTGGGCGACGAAGAGCGCCTGCTGGCCCAGATCGCCGAGTTCAACCCGGACGACGTTCAGGGCTACCGGCGCCTGGCCGAACACTCCCGGCGCATCTTTGATGTGGGCTATACCCAGCTCGCCGACCAGCCCTTCGACACCATCATGGACATGATGCGGGTCGTGCCGGACATGATGAAGCTGGAGAACTACCGCTCGGTCTACAGCCTGGTGGCCAAGTACATCAAAGACGAGCGCCTGCGGCAGGTCTTTACCTTCCAGCCCCTCCTGGTGGGCGGGAACCCCTTTAATGTGACCTCGATCTACCTGCTCATCCACTGGCTGGAACGCAAATGGGGGGTGCACTTCGCCAGGGGCGGCACCACCGCGATCGTCGCGGGCATGATGCGCCTGATCGACGAGATCGGCGTGGAGGTTCGCCTCAACACTCCGGTGGCCGAGATCGAGGTCGAAGGGGGCCGCGCCACCGCCGTGCGCACCGAATCCGGCGAGCGTATTGCGTGCCAGTTTGTGGTCAGCAACGCCGACCCCTCCATGACCTACAAAAAGATGGTGGCCCCGGAACATCGCTCCAAAAACAGCGACCGCCGCGTGGAGCGGGTCAAGCAGTCCATGGGCCTCTTTGTGGGCTTCTTCGGCACCGACAAAAAATACGAAGACATCAAGCACCACACCATCGTGCTCGGGCCCCGCTACCGGGGCCTGCTCGACGATATCTTCAACAAAAAGGTGCTGGCCGAGGACTTCTCCCTCTACCTGCACCGCCCCACCGCCTCCGACCCCTCGCTGGCACCCGAAGGCCACGACTGCTTCTACGTGCTCAGCCCGGTGCCCAACAACGAGAGCGGCATCGACTGGGAGGCCCAGGGCCCCGAATACATGGAGCGCATCCTCCAGAGCCTGGAAGCGCGCCATATGCCCGGACTGCGCCAGCATATCACCACCCAGTTCTGGACCAGCCCGGACTACTTCCAGCAGGAGCTGCGCTCGGCCAGCGGAGCCGGCTTTGGGCCGGAGCCCCGGCTTACGCAATCGGCCTGGTTCCGCTACCATAACCGCTCCAAAGACATTGATGGACTCTACTTCGTGGGCGCCGGCGTCCACCCGGGCGCCGGCCTGCCCGGCGTGATCACCTCGGCCAAGGTCCTGGAAAAGCTCGTTCCGGCGCCGGCGCATAAAGTCCCCCTCCCCTCACCCTCACTCCAGCCCCGGGTATCGGCATGAGTTCCCCCGCTGAACCGCGCAGCTCCACCGAACTGGTTCGCGTCCACGAGCAGATTCTGGCCCGGGGTTCGCGCTCCTTTCGGCTGGCCTCGTACTTTCTCCCGAGCGATCGCCGCGGAGACGCCGCGCACCTCTACGCGCTCTGCCGCCTGATCGACGACACGGCCGATGAGGCGGCGACTCCGCAGCAGGCCCGCCGCGGACTCGATGAGCTGCGCCGAGAGCTGCGCGGGGAGCACGCCCCGCGCCCGCTTATCACCTCCTTTCTGGAGATGGCCCGACGCCGGGACCTGGATCTGGCCTACGTCTTCGAGCTCATCGAAGGCGTGGAAAGCGATCTGGGAGAGGTCTGCGTGGCATCCGACGCTGAGCTGCTGCGCTACGCTTACCGGGTCGCCGGCACCGTCGGCGTGATGATGTGCGCGGTGCTCGGCGTGACCGACCCGCGCGCCATCGCCCACGCCATCGATCTGGGCGTGGGCATGCAACTCACCAACATCTGCCGCGACGTGCTCGAAGACGCCCGGATGGGCCGCGTCTACCTCCCGGCCCGACGCCTCCAGGCCCGGGGTCTGCACCCGGCGCATCTGCTCGAAGAGCGCGCCGATACCGCCGCGCTCGCCAGCGTGGTTACCGAGCTCCTGGACCTGGCCGAGCACTACTACCGCAGCGCCGAGCGCGGGATGGTCTACATCCCGGCGCGCTCGCGCGCGGCCATCATGGTGGCCAGCCGCGTCTACCGCGCCATCGGCCTGAAACTGCGTGCCCGCGGCGCCAACCCCCTGCGCGGGCGCACCATCGTCTCACCAGCGGGGCGAATCCTGCGCGCCGCCGGCGGGTGCCTGGCCTGGTTGAGCACCCTGGGCCAGCGGCCCGCCCGGGCCCCCTCCCACAATCCCGACCTCCACCGCGAGCTGCGCGGCCTTCCTGGCATTCACGCATGAGCGACCTTCTGCACCTCTCTCCCGCCGGCAGCGGCATCCACCCCGACCTTCTCCACGCCCCGGGGGGCTTCGCCTGGTGGTACCTCGATCTGGTCGACGCGCGGGGCAACGGCCTGGTGTGCATCTGGAGCTTTGGACTGCCCTTCTTGCCCGGCTACACCTCAGCCGCCCGCCGCGGACACCCCCAGACGCCGGCGCTCCGCCCCAGCCTCAACCTGGCCAGCTTCCGTGGCGGCAAACTCGACTTCTACGTCCTCCAGGAGTTCGCCCCCCACGAGGTCCAATGGTCCCCGGGCCCCCACGGCGACCTCTGGCGCTTCGGCCAGAGCGTGCTCGAGAGCGTGCAGCGCGATGGCCAGCGCCGGGTCCACCTCCAACTGCACCTCACCATGCCCACCGGTGCGCTGGCTCAGGCCACGATCGACGCCACCGGCCCGGCCATCACCCATTCCGGACGTGCCCCCGATCCGGCCCACCGCCTCATCGATCCCCTGCCCGATCACGACTGGACGCCTCTCCTGGCCGTGGCCACCGGCCGGGCCACCCTGCACGCCCACAACAAAACCGTGCACTTTGAGGGCCGCGTCTACCACGACCGCAACGGGGGCCGCCGCCCCATGCACGATCTGGGCATCGATCTGTGGACCTGGGGGCGGCTGGCCTTTCCCTCGCGCGAGTTCATCTACTACGTGCTCTACCCCCGGGATCCGCAACGCCCGACGCAGTCACTCTTTGTCGAGCTCGACTCATCCGGCCAGGCACACATCCTCCCGGGGCTTAGCCTGCGCCGCAGCGCCCCGGCCAAAAACATGGGGGCGATGCGCTGGTGGCCGACCCAGGTCATCGAGCGCGAGGGTCGCCCCCTGATCACCATCGACAACCGCCACCGCATCGACAGCGGCCCCTTTTACCTGCGCGCGGTGCCCCGGGCCCACGACCACGAGCGCGACGAGGTTGCCCGCGGCATCAACGAGGTCTGCGACCCCGCGCGCATCGATCTCGACGTGCATCGCCCCCTGGTGCGCATGCGGGTGCACCGGCGCCAGGCCTCCAACTCCATCTGGCTGCCCCTCTTCACCGGCCCCCGGCAGGGGCGAGTGCGCCGCCTGGTCCAGAGCTGGCTCCCGGGCGCCACGGCGGCGCCGGCGCACGCCCCTCCTGTCGAGCCCCCCCCGAGCCCCGAGGAGCAGCGATGAGCGAGCGTGTAGTGATTGTCGGCGCCGGCATGGGAGGGCTCTCGGCCGCTCTGCGCCTGAGCGCCCATCCCGATCTGGACATTCTGGTTGTCGATGCCCTGGAGGGCCCCGGCGGCAAAGTCGGCACCGCCCACCATCAGGGCCTGGCCTTTGATACCGGCCCCAGCGTGCTCACCATGCCCGGGGTCCTCACCGAACTCTTTGAGGCCGCCGATCTGCGCCTCGAAGAGCACCTCAAGCTCATCCACCCCGAGCACCTCTTTCGCTACCACTTCGGCAGCGGCACCGCCCTGGATGTGCACTTCGATCCGGCCGACACCGCCCGGGCCATCGCCCAGACGCTGGACCGGAAGGCCGCCGGCGAGTTTGAGAACTTCCTGAACTACTGCCGGCGCATCTGGGAGGCCGCCGCGCCGAACTTCGTGATGGGCCCGGCGCCCTCCTTTGGGGGCGTGTTCAAGCTCGGCCTCTCGGCGCTCGCAAAGATGCGTGCCATCGATCCGATGCGCACCATGAAGGCCGCCATCGACGCCCAGATCCGCAGCCCGGAGCTGCGCGACCTCTTCTACCGCTACGCCACCTACAACGGCTCCGACCCGCGGCAGGCCCCGGCTACGCTCAACTGCATCGCCTGGGTGGAGCTGGGCCTGGGCTGCTACGGCATCGAGGGCGGAATGCGCCGCCTGGCCACCGCCCTCTTTGAGGCGGCCCAACACCAGGGCGTGCGCTTTAGCTTCCAGAGCCCGGTGGAGCGCATCGCTCGCCACAACGACGGGTTCGAACTCCGCATTCACGGCGACCGCCTCCGCGCCGATCGCCTGATCATCAACGCCGACGTCGCGCATCTGGTCCACGACCTCTTAAGCGAGGACACCGCGCACGGCATCGCCCCCGACCCCACTCCCTCCATGTCGGGCTACACCGCCCTCTTCCAGGCCCGCCGGCGCTCCCCGGCCCAGCGCCCCGCCCACCAGGTGCTCTTCCCCGACGGCGACTACCTGGAGGAGTTTGTCGACATCTTCGACCGCCAGCGCGCCCCACAGGCGCCCACCATCTACCTCTGCGCCCAGGAAAAAGCCCACGCCGCGCCGGGCTGGCAGGAGCACGAACCCCTCTTTGCCATGACCAACGCCCCGGCCACCGCCCCCGATGGCTCCACCGCCACCGACTGGCACGCCCACACCCGGCACATCACCGAACGCCTGGTACGCACCGGCCTCCTCGCTCCCGACGACGCGCCAGTCTGGGTGCGCACCCCCGACGCTCTGGCCACGCGCTTTCCGGGCAGTCGCGGCAGCATCTACGGCGCGGCCTCCAACTCCCGCTTTGCCGCCTTTAAACGCCCGGCCAACCGCGCCGCCGGGCTCCCGGGCCTCTACCTGGCCAGCGGCAGCGCCCATCCCGGCGGCGGCGTGCCCCTCTGCCTGCAATCGGGCCGTCAGGCCGCCGAATCCCTGCTCCTCGATCGGGTGTAGCTGGTCGACCCGGGCTCCGGAGTGCTAAAGACTCCGGCTGTAGTCTCCCCCCCACCCGCTGCCGACGAGGGAACGATGTGCGCGACCTACAAGCAGGACTTTTTTGTCTCCTGGGAAGAACTTCACCGCGACACCCGCCAGCTCTGCCAGATGCTCCTGCGCGACCCGGCCTATCCCTTTGAGGGGATCATCGCCGTGACCCGCGGCGGCCTGATCCCGGCGGCCATCGTCGCCCGGGAGCTCGACATCCGGCTGATCGACACCGTCTGCATCGCCAGCTACGAGGGCACCGAGGCCCGGGAACGCTCCGAAAACCTGCGCCTGATCAAACCCGCCGCCGGCGACGGCCAGGGCATGCTCCTGGTCGACGATCTGGTCGATACCGGCGCCACCGCCACCCGGCTGCGCGAGATGTTGCCCCACGCCACCTTCGCCACCGTCTACGCCAAGCCCGAGGGGCGCGCACAGGTCGACCACTGCGTGCGCACGGTGACCCAGGACACCTGGATTCGTTTTCCCTGGGATATGGAACTGAGCTTCGCCCCGCCCCTCATCGAACAAGAACAGCGCCACCGGCCTCCCACCCCCTGAGCTCCCAACTTCCCCCGGGCGCCGACGCCGGTCCCAGGCCGCCCCGGCGCCCGCCGCTCCCCTTCAGCGCTCCCGCTCAATAAACGCCAGAATCGACTCGCCGGCCCGCGCCGTGGCCAGCTCCTCCTTGCGCCAGCTCTCCAGCAGGGCCCGCACCTCCCGGCGTACCTCGCCGGCGCGCTCCGCGCGCCTCTCCTCTCCGGCGGCCTGATACATCTGCACCACCCGCTTAAGCCACGCCTCCAGCGCCACCAGCTGCCCCGGACTCAGCGGCCCGGCCACCACCTCTCCCTCCATCACCAGCGCCCGGGGCTCCGAGGCTCCCCACCCTCCCAGGGTCATCTCCAGATCGGCCACCTCAATGGCCTGGCGCCTCAAACTCTCCAGACTCACCGGATCCAGGGGCTCCTGCGCCTTCCCGGACTTCTTCGTCGAGTCCTTCGCCCCCTCGGCCTGACGCTTAAAGAGCTTCACGCGTTTTTTAAACGACTTTTCCAGTTGCCGGGCGCGATGGGCGAGTGTTTCCAGCGTGGGCATGGGCGACCTCCACAAAGGGGATGTTCCGGGGGATTTGCCAGATTGAGGGCCGATTGGAACCTTTCCACCGGGGGAGTCGGGTCTACTTTTTTTAGCGTACGCACCAACGCATCCAATTATCCCGGGGGGGACCCATGGCATCGTTGCTTCGCGGCTTTGTGCAAGCCGCCCGGCTGCACTGCACCCGCACCGCTCTACGTCTGGATACCGAGAATGTCACCTATGAGGAACTCGAACGCCTGGCCGCGGCGATCGCCGCCCGGGTCCAGGCCGGCGCCCCGGGGGAATCCCCCCTTCTGGGAGTCTACGCCAGCCACAGCTTAAGCGCCTACGCCGGCGCCCTGGCCGCCACGGGCTGCAGGCGCGCCATCCTGCCCCTGGATCCCTTTGACCCTCCCGGCCGCGTCCACGCCATCATCGCCGCCAGCGGCGTCGACGCGCTGGTCGTAGGGCCTCAGGCCCTGGACCGCGTCGACGGACTCCTGGCCGCCAGCGGTCGCCCGCTGCTGATCCTCACCCCGGAGACCGACGCGCTGCGCGGACTAAGCGCGCGCCACCGCCGTCATCGCTTCGCCGATCAGAAACAACTCGTCACCGCCGAGGCCGAACTCCTCGCTCCCGAGAACCCCACACACCCGGCCTACATCACCTACGTCGGCGGGGCGGCTCGCCTGCACGCGCTGAGCCTCTCCCACCAGGCGCTGATCCATTACGTGGATCAGGTCGCGCGCAGCCTGGATCTCGATCCCGACGACCGCGTCTCCCAGATCTTTGACCTGCGCCTGAGCCAGGCCCTCCATGACATGCTCACCACCTGGCAGGCCGGCGCCACACTGGTCGCCCTGGGCCGCTCGGCCCGCCCCCGACTCGCCGCAAAAATACAGGCGCATCGCCTCACCCGCTTCGCCGGCTGGCCGGCCCTGGCCGCCGGGCTCTGGCGCACCGGCGAACTCGCCGAAGATGCCTTCGGCGACCTGCGCTCCTCACTCTTTTTCGGGCCGCCGCTCGACGCCGACCTGGCCCACGCCTGGCACCGCGCTGCCCCCAAGAGCCTGATCACCTCCATGTGGGGCCCCCCTCAGGCTGGCCCCGCGCTGGCCTCCCGCGGGCTCCAGCGCCCCCAGGCCAGCCCTTCATCCACCCACGCCCCCGCTGCCGCAACGCCCGGCACCGACCCCGATCGCCTCACCCTCTTCGACGGCCACCAGGCCTCCACCCTCTCCTCCGAGCTCCGCTCGCCAGCCCCCGGCCAGCCCGGCGAGCTGGTGGTCAGCGGCCCTCAGGTCCCCTGCCCCAACCCCGCCGACGCCTCTCCCTCGCCCTGCGTCGAACCCGGTGACGCCCCCGGCGCTACCCCCGCCCCCGGCCCCTGGCTGCGCACCGGCCACCAGGCGCACCTGGGCCAGGGCGGCGCCTTCGACCTGGGGCCTCGCCATGACGACCAGGTCTACCTGGGCGGCGAGCTCATCGAACTGAGCGAACTCGACCAGGCCCTCCAACAGGCCTGCGGTCATCGCCACGCCGCGGTGCTGCCCTGGCCTCAAGACACCGACTGGCCTGCCGGCCTGATCGCCCTGGTCGCCACCACCCTGGACCATCCCCTGGACGTGGCCGCCATCCTCGCCGCCTGCCGCCGTCAGCTCCCCGCCCATCTGGTCCCCGACCGCGTGCTACCCATCGATCAGTTGCCCCGGACCTCCTCCGGCACCCCGGACCGCCTCGCGCTGGCCCGGCGCCTTAACCGCGAGCGGAGCTAATCGTGCCTGGCCTGACCCTCAATCATCTGCGCCACGCGCTGGGCGCGCTCAACCTGGGCCCTGCCGAGCTCCTGCTCCTGCACTTCGACCTGCTCGCCGCCGGCCGCCTGGCCGACTGCCCGGTCCACGAGCTGCCCTCGCGCTACTACTCGGTCCTGCGCCAGCGTACCTCCAGCCGGGCCACTCTGGTGGTCGCCACGCACTCGCCATCCTTTGCCGCCGGCACCCCCTTCGACCGCCAGCTCACCCCCACGGCCGCGCCCTTCAACGAGTACCTGCGCCGCCTCCCCCGGGCTCACCGCTCGGCCCACGCCCTGCAATCCCTCGCCGCCGAAGGCCCCCTGGCCCATACCCTCTGCGCCCGCGACACCCCGGCGGCCTTCGGCCCCGGCTCGGCCTTCGACACCCTGCTCGCGCTCAACGCCCGGGCCCTCTTCATCGGCCTGGACCTTCAGCACTCGCCACTTCTCCACATCGCCGAGAGCCGCGCCCGCGTCCCCTACCTCGACTTTCAGGAGCTCCAGGGCCCCTGGGTCGATCAGGGCCTGGCCATGGAGCGCCGCTTCTTATTTCAACAACGCCGCCTGCCTCAGACCATCGCCCTTTCCACTCTTTTCCTCTCCCGGGCCCTGGCCGCCCGGGGACATCTGGAAGTCGTCCCCTTCGGCCGCACGCGCATCATCCTGGTCGAGGCCGCCCGACTCGTCGACACCGCCACCGAACTCCTGCTGGCCGACCCGCACGCCTTGCTGCGCTCTCGGCCACCACCGCCGCCGGCCACACCGCCGCCACCGCCCTGACACCTCGGGGGTTTTCCACAGCTCCGGCCAGGCTCTCCCCAACTTTTCCACAGGCCTACACACACCCTTGTTCCTTCCATGAAGACGGAGATTTCCGACATGAACATCCGCCGCAATCCCCAGACTCCACCCCTGCGTTGGGGCCACAAAACCGCCGGCCTGGAGCACCGCCTGAGCGAACTCTTAAGCTGGATCCGCCCCGCCGGTCAGCCCTACGACGACTACCTCTTAGAAGGCGTCAACCCCGACGAGGTCCTCGCCCGCTGGATGCTCAACGACACCTCCACGATCACCCTGCAACGCGCCCGCCTGCTGATGATCGACGAGCGCATCGCCGGCGGCTACATCGCCCTCAGCGGCACCGAGCTACGCGCGGGCCGCCAGGCCGACCTCCTGGACCTGGCGCGCCAGATCGGCGAAGGCAGCTACGCCCATCTGCGCGCCCGCGTCGATCGCGTCCGCGAGCTCTTTGCACCCATCGAAGACAACGACTTCACCCTCACACGCCTGGGCCTCCACCCGGACCACCGCGGCCGCGGGCTCTGCCACACGCTGATCGAAGACTACCTGCGCCGCGGCCGCCAGGGCGGCTTTCGCCGCGCCCGCGTCGACGTGCCCGAAACCCACCGCTACGCCCTCGATCTCTGCCGCGCTTATGGCTTCGACACCGCCTACCGCGGTAAATCCAACGACGGAAAGCTGCGCTATTTGACGATGGTGCGGGATCTCAACGATCACTAAACCCTTGAATACATTAAACAATTCATCACTCAAAAGTTCTCCTGGTGCGCCTCCCGACATTCAGACCGTGATGTGAGCGTGTCGTTGATGTGATGGCCCTTTGGGAGCGCCCCAGTTCGCAAAAAACCGCCAGCCTATGTTGGGCTGGCGGTTTTTAATTCAACTCCCCGTCATCCTTCTCAAAACCAACTCGTTGGAAGATGTGGCCCGACAATGGATAACGCGAGTACATGCGCGAAGATTAAAAGGGTCTGGGAAGCGGATTGCTCGCACACGAACATACTCCCCGACCCTATCACCGAGATCGACCTTAATCGGGAACGATACAACCTCTGCACTCTCGCTCTCCTCTTCATAGCTTTGACCTGCAGGCATCTCGATCAGCCCGGAGTGACTGTCATAAAACTCTCCATCAATGAAAACTGCGACATACTCTTTGCGAACAGGAACATTCTCACTCAATGTCGCCATCTGAAGATTCAACTCAACAACATCATCGTCGACGTCAAACGTCTCACTAAATACGGAAACATCTCTCCACGCCTCGTCCAGCGGTTCATCAAAATAGTCATCCGGGGGCAATAAAAGCGTCGAATTCCCTACATCGAGCGTTTGATCATAAGATTCATAAGAAGTCGTCGTTCTTTTTAAAGGATGGTCGACGCTTCGGCATCCCTCCGCTCCACGGTGCATAATGAGAGGGGTGTCAAAACGAACCGTAAGCGTTCAGCCCCCCCTACTTTCCTCGTCGTTTAAGCCAACGCAAGCACCGGCGCTGCCTTTTCACCACGCAACGCCTCCATTGAGGCCGTGATGTAGTCGAGCAAGCTACGCCCCTGGCGTCTGCAGGTTTCGGCAGCGGTCCAGAGTCGTTCCATCAGCCGCAAACCCGCCTCGCTCTTTGAGCCCCACGAGAGCTTGCGCTGAATCACCGGGCCGCGCAGGGCACGTTCGGCGCGGTTGTTTGTGGGCTCTACATCCTCGTGATCGAGGAAGGTCCAGAGCATCACGTGTTTTGCATCTTTGAGCAGCCAGCCGACAAACCCGGGGGCTTTTTCATCGAGCGCTTTTGCCTCTTTCAGAAGCGTCAGCCACCTGGGCACGACCTCGTCTTTCATCCGGGACACAAACTCACCACGAGATGTTTTGCCGGATTTCACCTCGATCCAGGCCTTTTGAAACGCCTCGCTTGATGCATGCAATTTGACGCCAATGTCGCCCATTGGCCCTTCTCGTGCGGCCATGGCGGTAAATTCTCGCTTCATATGAGCATGGCAAATCTGGTGATGGTTTTGAGGTAAAAAGCTATATCCGCCATAACGATCCGTAACGAAAATTCGCTCTTTAGACTCCCCGACAAGCTCCCGAGCAAACTCTTTTCGACGACCTTCACGCACGATGTAGAACGCCAAGTTTTCGGTCTCCGCGACCCAGATCCAATAAGGAAGATTGCCCAGTCGCCATCCCGTTTCATCAAGCCCCACAACGTTCTTTGGGTGTTGTAGAGCGGCGCGAACCTGCTCAAACCCCGGCTCAAGCGCCGCCGAGACTTCTTCAAAATGTTTTTGGACCGTGCCAAGCGAACTCGGTGCGCCGATCACTTCGCTGATGAACCAATCGACCTGCCGGCGGCTGTCCCGACAGACCACCGAGAGCGCGCCGCTTAAGCCCGAAAGTCGCGATCCCCAGCCACTTCCAGCAACCTCGGCGGGCAATCTTCCGCGCGTGACCTCGCCGCAGGCCGGACATTGGCAGGAAACGAGCTGGTGTTCGGTGCACTCGACCAACTTTGGCACAAGCTCAAAGACCTGATGCCGTGCCGGATGACCGGTGGCATGCTGCGCCGACAACTCCTGGCCGCAACCGCGGCAGCTGGGCGGAATGTGCTTTTTAATATGGTCGACCTGGTCTTCGGGCAACAACTCGCGGCAATGACCTTGATGCCCCGGCTGTCCTCCCGGCGCGCGCCCTGAGGGCTTTTTTCGCCGTCGCTTCTTTCTCGCCCGCTCATTGTCCGTGGAGGGTGGTTTTGAAGAATTCTGGGAGTTTAAGCCGAGCATCCGCTCCAACTCTGCGATGCGTTGCAGTGCTTCGCGCAGCATTTGTTTCAGCTGCGCATTCTCCGCCTCCAGCTCCGCGATGCGATCATCCCGCCAGTCTCGTGGTGTCTCGCCCATAGTTTGATAGGATCGACACCATCGCCGGCTCACCAAACAAGGCAGGGGCGTTTGGGCGCGGAAGTGGGTCAGATGGCTGAACGCTTACACCCACAACCTATTGAAATTTTTCACATTTCACTTGCAGACACTGAGAATCTCAGGAGTTAGACAGCTCCTTTCGAACAGCCTTCGGTTACAACACTCATACCCCACCCCTTGAAGGTACAAAAGCCCAACACCCACGGCCGTTGAAATGCGGTCTGGCCGTCATGGCAGCGGGTTATCGGGCGACCAAACCTCCCCCACCCCCATTTCCCCCTTGCACCTCACTCGATCCCATATTTACATGGTCCGGAGCCCCATCCCCCCCAAAAGCCTCCGGTCTGCCATGCGCGCACTCTGCCCGACTGCCCCTATCGCTCTGCTCACGCTGACCCTCACCATCGCCCTCTCCGCCTGCCAGAGCACTCCGACCCCGGGCGCCGACACCGAGGCCACACAAGCCCCTCTCTCCGCCTCCGCCCAGTCCTCCCCAAACGCCGCCGCCGACGCCCCCGAAGAACCCAGCCGCATCCTCCACCGGGCGATGAGCGCGGCGGAGGCCGACATCAACGCCTGCTACCGCAGCGCGCTCACCCAAACCCCGCAACTCAGCGGACTGCTGCAATTCAACTGGCAGCTGGCCGAAGACAACACCCCGGTCGGCCTGCAAGTCGCCCACGACACCCTCACCAACGACGGCCTCACCAGCTGCGTGGCCGAAGCCCTCTACCCCCACCTGGTCCAGGAGAGCACCGCCGCGCCCCACCGCGACGTCGTGCTGAGCTACTCCTTTTTGCGCGAGCACGACGCCCGCCAGGTCCAGATGGTCCTGGGCTCTGGTGAGCGCGCCCGGGCCCAGCGCGACGCCATCCCCCCGCAGCTGCGCGAAGAGGGCCGCTGCAGCAACGAAAACATCTACGACGTGCTCTACCAGGCCCACGACACCATCAACGACTGCTACGACCAGACCCTCAAAACTCGCCCCGGCCTGGTGGGCGCCGCGCTGGCCCGCTTCATCATCGTCCCCGACGGCTCCGCCTCCCACCTTGAGCTCCACAGCACCATCGAGGATGAAGCCCTCAACACCTGCATCACCGAGGCCCTGAGCGCCACGACCTTCGACGCCCCCGACCAGGGCGTGTGCACGGTGAACTATCCCATCGATCTCACGCTGCGCTCCCATCCCCACTACACCTTCACGGCCCCCGCCCCCTGAAGCGCTCCCATCTGCGTTGTCAGCCGCGAAATCATTCGAAAATACCCGCCTTCGTGCTAGGGTGCGCCCCAATCTGAACTGACGCAACGGGGCCCCCGCTTCACCACGCTCCAGAAGCGCCTGGTAGCCCCTCGAACTTTCGCCACACCGCTTTAGGAACTCCCCATGCACACCGTCGCCTCGCCATCACGATGGCTTCTTACGCTCGTCTTAACCCTGGCCCTCGCCGCCTGCGGCGATAAGCCCAACACACGGGTCATCCCCAAAGACGACCTCATCGAAGACGTGGGCCCCGACGCCGACGGCGGGGACAACGACCCCGACGCCGACGGCGGGGACAACGACCCCGACGGCGGAGACGCCGACCCCGACGGCGGGGACAACGACCCCGACGCCGACGGCGGGAACACCTGCGAGGCCGAAAGCGACGCCGAACTCTGCGAGGCCAGCGCCTTCACCTGCGGCCAGCACACCATCACCGACGCCTGCGGCGACGAGCGCCTGGTCGACTGCGGTGACGAGGCTCAGGTCTGTGGCGAGTTCGAAACCTGCGGCGGCGCCAGCGTCGAGGGAGAGTGCGGATGCGCGGATACCGGCACCGACGTCGAGCTCTGCGAGGCCAACGCCTTCACCTGCGGCCAGCACACCATCATCGACGCCTGCGGCATCGAGCGCTTGATCGACTGCGGCGACGAAGCCGACGTCTGTGGCGAGTTCGAAACCTGCGGCGGCGCCGGCGTCGAGGGGCAGTGCGGATGCACCGACCCGCGCACCGACACCCAGATCTGCCAGCTCAACTCCTACGCCTGTGGCGAGCTCACCATCACCGACAGCTGCGGCACCGAGCGCACCCTGGACTGTGGCGACGAGACCCAGGTCTGTGGCGAGTTTGAAACCTGCGGCGGCGCCGGCATCCCCGGCCAGTGCGGATGCACCCCGGAGTTCACCGACGAAGAGCATTGCGCCATGCAACAGGCCGAGTGTGGCGAGATCGCCATCATCGACAGCTGCGGCATCGAGCGCACGCTGGACTGCGGTGCCGAAGACCAGGTCTGCACCCTCTTTGATACCTGCGGAGGCGGCGGCGAAGAGAACCAGTGCGGCTGCACGCCCATCACCTGCGAAGACGCCCAGATGCTCTGTGGCGAGCTCGAAGACGGCTGCGGGGGCACCACCCAATGCGACGAGTTCTGCGTGGAGAGCGTCACCGCCGGCGCCTCCCACGCCTGCGCCATCGGCTCGGGCAAGCTCAAGTGCTGGGGGCGCAACACCGACGGACAGCTCGGCAACGGCGCCACCCGCGATGAGCGCAACCCGGTCGACGTCGCCAACCTCCCCACCCTGGTCGAAGTCGCCCCCGGCGGCGAACACACCTGCGCGCTCAGCCAGGCCGGCGAGGTCTTCTGCTGGGGCGCCAACGACCGCGGCCAGCTGGGTGTGGGCACCACCGTCGACAACCCTCTGCCCGGCAGCCGCGCCATCATCAGCGGCGCCACCGCCATCGCCAGTGGCGAGTTCCACAGCTGCGCGGTGGTCAACGGCGGCGTGCGCTGCTGGGGCGCCAACGACTACGGCCAGATCGGCAACGCCAACCTCAGCCTGGGCACCAACATCGCCGTCGCCACGCTGGCCGACGGCCTCTCCAGCGGCATCGTCGATGTGGCCGCCGGCCGCCATCACAGCTGCGCGCTCCACGACAACGGCGGCGTCAGCTGCTGGGGACGCAACCGCTTCGGACAGGTCGCCAACCTGACCCTCGGGGGCCCCTGGCTCATCAGCGCCTACGGCTACCTCATCAACGAGCCGATCGACTTCATGACCATCACCCGCTCGCCAGTCGCCGTGCCCGACATCAGCGATGGCGCAGAAATCACCGCCGGCGATGACTTCAACTGCGTGCGTTCCTCCGCTGGCGAAGTCTCCTGCTGGGGCGCCATCCACCGCCCCACCAGCTCGGGCAGCACCTGCTTTGTCCCCGACGGCTACACCGACACCCGGGGTAATCTCACGGGACGCGACGCCGCCAACTGCGCGATCTGGCCCGCCTCCGGCCCGGCGGTGGGGCGCTTCACCGAGCGCACCGCCTCTGCGGGCTCCTGTGGCGAGCCCCCCTCTTGCCCTGCCACCTACACCTGCTCCGCGAACAACCGCTGCGAGCGCCTGGAGTACCCCCTGGCCGCCGCCTACATCAACCGTTTCTCCCGCACCCCGGCCCTCATCAGCGCCTCGGGCGAAGCCCTCACCATCGAGGCCGGCGCCAACCACCTCTGCATGGTCGTCGACCAGCCCGACACCCTCTTGACCAACGTGCGCTGCTTCGGCCTCAACAGCTACGGCCAGGTCGGCGACGGCACCAACAACCCCTGGAGCACGCCGGTCGACCTCTACTTCGACGTCGACGACAACATCGTGCGCGGCGAAGCCATGACCGCCGGCGACGCCTTCTCCTGCGTGCTGGTCGACGACCAAAACATCAAATGCTGGGGCAGCAACCAGTACGGCCAGATCGGCAACTCTGCCCTGCTGCGCGATGAGTCCTACCGTCCCTTCGACGTCAAACTGGAGTACACCCCTTGAGCCCCTCTCCCACCCTTAAAGCCACCGCGCTGCTCCTTGCCGCGCTGCTCACCGGCTGCGCGAGCTCCGCTCGCGCCCCCTCCCAGATGGCCCCGGCCTACACGGGCAGCGCCGCCGCCGAGAGCGTGGCCTACGACGCGCCCCGGGCCCAGAGCGACGCGCCTCCGGCCCCTTCGGCGCGACCGCCGGCGGCACCCCGGCCC